>CAZYLX010000070.1:0-9805 GCA_964648595.1 uncultured Acidimicrobiaceae bacterium | reverse complement strand
CATGTCATGCGGCCGGTCGACCTCACCTTCAGGGTTCCTGTCGGCACCATGGTCGGAACGCTGATCACCGGCGATCGGATCGAGCCCGGTCCCGCTGTGCTGCTCATCAGCGGTTCGGGGCCGATTGACCGCAACTCCGACATGAAGAAGCTTGCGATCGGTGTGATGGGGCAGCTCGCCGAGCACCTCGGCAAGGCCGGACTCTCGTCGTTCCGCTACGACAAACGCGGGGTTGGTGCCAGCGAGGGTGACTATCTGTCGACCGGTTTCCACGACAACGTCGCCGACGCGGCTGCGGCTGTCGAGATGGTGCGGCAGAGGTCGCAGGTCGATCCGGATCAGATCTTCGTCGTCGGTCACAGCGAGGGAGCGCTGATCGCCAGCGAGCTCGGCGCATCCGATCCGCGCCTCGCAGGCATCGTGCTCCTCGCCGGCACGGCGACCGTGGGTGAGGAGGTCCTCCGCTGGCAGGCACAGCACGTGGCCGCCACGCTCCCGAAGCCGGTGAAACGTCTCCTTCGAGTGCTGCGCCAGGACATCGTTCGCACTCAGACGAAACGCCTTGCTCAGATCAAGGCAACCACTGACGACACGGCGCGGATTCAGCTGGTCAAGATCAATGCCAAGTGGTTCCGAGAGTTCATGGCTCACGATCCGGGCCCCTCGCTGGCATCGATTCGAGTGCCTGTATTGGCGGTCACAGGATCAAAGGACCTGCAGGTGAACCCCGACGACGTCGAACGGATTTGTGACCTGGTGCCCTCCGACTGCTCCGGCCACGTCGTGGACAGCATCACTCACTTACTTCGGTGCGAAACCGGTCCGGCGTCGGTCCGTACCTACAAGAAACAAGCGAAGCGCCCCCTCGATACGGAGGTCCTCGAGCTGGTCACGACCTGGATCCTCGAACACGTCATCCAACGAACCGAAAGCGGAACATGACGACCACCTACGAAGACGACGCCGTCTCCCTCGACGAGCGCGGCATCACCATCAAGAACTACCTCTATCCAGGGAACCGCCGGCTCGTCCCGTACGAGACGATCACCTCCACCGAGGTCATCGAACTCGGTGCACTGAGCGGGCGCCACCGGCTCGTTGGGATCGGTTTCCGCCGGCCAACGTACTTCTTCCACTGGGATCGCTCGCGATCGGACAAGACCCACGCCATCGCTCTCGACACCGGTCGGACAATGCGAACGGTGATCTCACCCGAGGCGAACGGGCTGGTTCTCGAACTCGTCGAGCAGCAGATCAACGGGCCAGGTACCGCAGAAGCAAGACCAGCACCTGACGGTCGATCAGTCGAGTAGCTCAAGCCCGCGGTTCAGGAACGACGAGGACAGGGATGTCGGTGAACTCCAGTAGGTGCTCGGTCTGGCTCCCGACGTATGGCCCGCCGGGACGACGAATGTCGGAGCGACCGATGATGATGACGTCGGCCTTCCATTGTGCGGCGGTCGCCAGGAGCGCTTCGAACGGCTTGCCGTCATCGGTCGTCGTCAGCGTGGCGGACACGCCGGCATTGGCGGCCAGGTTGGCCACATGTCCCAGGATCGCGTCAGCGTTGCTGCCTGGCTCGGAGACAGTCGTGAAGTTGATCTCGAACGGTTGGTTCTTGGCGAGTTCGATGGCCAGCGCAGCGGCAGCGAGTGCCGGTGTCGAGTCGTCGATGGCAACAAGTGCTCGGATGGTCATGATTGGCTCGTTTCGTGTCGTCGCGACTCGCGGCGTCTGGTTTCGCGGCGCCCCGTTGCGGTATGAACTCTGAGTGCCTCCTCGCGGTCCTGTTCGTCGAGGTGGAGGTCGAGATCGTGAAGAGTGGACTCAAGGCTGGGGAGAAGGCGTTGTTCGATGGCTCGGCGCCGCCGGCGGGTCTTGCCGAGTTCCGCAGTGAGCCGGCGAAGAGCCGCCGTTGTCGAGCTGTGGCCGGCGGCAGCCCGAAGAGCGGCTTCATAGGCGTCGATGGCCGGTCGTAGGGCTGCGGTCGAGGTGACCGTCGGTGTCGGACCGGTCGCCGCGTCGACGACACCCGGATAGACGATGCCCATCGATGTTTCCCAGTGCGGGGTCACCTGGGCCGATCCGAGCCTGCGCCTGATGATCGAATCGAGTTCACCGCTCGCCCCGAGAGCCCTCGATCGCAACAGCGCGCCGGCTGCGCTGCTGCAATTCTCCGTCCATGCTTGCTCCGTGCGGGCGACGTGGGCTTCGAGGCGGACTCGTTCTCGTTGAAGGACCTCCTCTTTGCTGTGGAGCAGCTCGGTGCCGCGGCGGGCCAGTTCGAGTCTGTGGACGAGTCGTAGCCGCTCGGCACGGGTTCGTGTGTTCAGCTTCCTGATCATTGGGTGCCGTCCTTCCGCTCCGCATCGAATCGAGTTGCCGGTTTCGGTGAGTAGGTCTCGATCTGAGCGGCAGTGACCATCGTGAGTTCCCGAGGGGGAAGAATCCCAGCGATAGCCCACGCGCCGTCCAGAGTTGCATCGAGGGTGCGCGGCCGGTGGGGTGGTTGGTCGATGAAGTCGGTTTCGAAGCGTTGGGCGAATTCGAGGTAGCGCTGTTCGGTCATCGACAGTGCGTCGACACCGATCAACGCCTCGAGTTCCTGGGCTTGTCTGGCCGCAGCCAGGAGGGACAGGACTTGTGCGGAGATGGCGAGGTGGTCGTCTCTGGTTCGGCCTGGCCCGGCGCCCCGCCGCATGAGACGCGAGAGCGAGGAGAGTGGATCGATCGGCGGGTTGATACCTCGAGCGTGGAGGTCGGCTGACAGGACGATCTGGCCCTCGGTGATGTAGCCGGTCAGGTCTGGCACCGGATGCGTGATGTCGCCGGCGGGCATGGTGAGCACGGGAAGTTCAGTGATCGAACCCGGCGTGTTCTTGAGGCGCCCGCAGCGTTCATAGATGCTGGCGAGGTCGCTGAAGAGGTAGCCGGGATAGCCCCGACGACTCGGGACCTCGCCGCGCGCAGCCGAGAGCTGTCGGACGGCGTCGCAGTAGCTCGTCATGTCGGTGAGTACGACCAGGACATGGTGGCCCAGGTCGAACGCGAGGTGTTCGGCCACGGTGAGGGCGAGCCTCGGTGTGAGGATTCGCTCGATGACGGGATCATCAGCGGTGTTCATGAACACCGCGGCCTGGCCGGCGGTGATTCGGTCACCGAGCCCCTCATGAACGAGGTCCGCATCCGCATTGGTGAGCCCCATTCCGGCGAACACAACTCGGAACTCTGCGCCTTCGACATTGGCCTGGGCTGCGATCTCGATTGCGAGTTCGAGGTGTGGGAGTCCGCCGACCGAGAAGACCGGCAGCTTCTGGCCCCGCACCAGTGTTGCGAGGCCGTCGATGGCGGAGATGCCGGTGTGAACGGGATCCTTTGGTACGTCGCGATGGGCCGGGTTCATGGCAGCACCGGACACGGGCCGACGCCGGGAGCCGATGACCGGTGGGCCACCGTCGATTGGCTCACCGCGCCCGTTGACGACACGGCCCAGCCACGACTCGTTGACCGGGATGTGGAGCGGCGAGCCGGTGAAGGCGACCGAGTTGTCGTAACTGCCGATGCCTTCTGTGCCTTCGAAGACTTCGATGACGGCGAGGTCGTGGTCCACCTCGACGACCACGCCATGGCGGGTCTCTCCGTTGGACAAGCGAATCTCGACGTACTCGTCCCAACCGATGCCGTCTGTGCCGGTGACGAACAGCAACGGCCCGTCGATTCGGTCGATCGTCGTGATCTCGATCGGTGCGAGCAAGCCCCGGCCCTGGGTCAGCGGTCGCTCGGTCATGGTGCCAATCGCTTCAGGCTCTCGACGAGGTCGACGGTGATCGATTGCACGGCGGCAGCATCATCAGATGCGGTGGAGTCCTTGGCTCGGAGTAGTGATCCGTAGTCGAATTCCTCGATGATGCTGGCCGGTGTTCCGGCTCGACCGATCGCGACGGCGGTGTCATACACCTCGAGGACGGCCTCGCTCAGTGCCGTCTGTTTTGCCAACGAGCAGGACGCGTCGTTGGGGCTGAGTGCGCTCTGTTGGAGCACCGACTCGCGAATCAGGCGGGCACCGAGCAGCACGATGCGTTCGTCGGTGGGAAGAGCGGTGAGGCCCACCAGTTCGGCGATGCCTTGGAGCCGCTCCGCTTCGGCGAGGAGTGATTGCATGCGGGCTCGTCGGCTGACCCACTGCGGGTCACCATTCGCGGTGTGCCATCGAGCCAGTGCGTCGCTGTCGCGGGAGAAGGATGCGGTCCAGCTGACCGCGGGGTAGTGCCGTGAATAGGCGAGATCTCGATCGAGCACCCAGACTGCTTGGACGAATCGTTGGGTGTGGGAAGCGACTGGTTCTGTCAGGTCGCCGCCGGGGGGAGAAACCGAGCTCACGATCGTGACGGTGCCCACCCTGCCGCCGACCGTGTTCACCCGACCAGCACGCTGATAGAAGGCGGCCAACGATGCCGGGAGATCGGCCGGATAGCCCTGTTCGGCGGGAATGGCTCCGGTGCGGCTGGCCAGCTCCCGTTGGGCTTCGGCCCAACGCGATGTCGAGTCGGCGATGATCACGGCGTGATACCCCATGTCACGGAAGTACTCGGCGACCGTCACAGCGGTGTAGATGCTGGCCTCGCGGGCCATGACCGGCATGTTGGAGGTGTTGGCCAGGATGATCGTCCGCTCGAGCAGAGAACGGTTCGTTGTGGGATCCACGAGCTGAGAGAGCTCTTCGATGAGATCGGCCAGCTCGTTGCCCCGTTCGCCACACCCGACGTAGATGATGACGTCGGCGTCGCCCCATTTTGCGAGTTGCTCGAGCAGCATGGTCTTGCCTTCCCCGAAGCCTCCGATGACGGTGGCGCTGCTGCCTCTTGCGATGGGTTCGATGATGTCGAGGACTCGCTGCCCGGTGACGAAGGGGGTCCTGTCGTGCAGGCGTCCTGCGTGGGGCCGTGGGCGACGGATCGGCCACTCGCTGATGAGCGTGATCGGCGTGCCGGCGATCGAGGCAACCGGTGCGGTCGAGAGGAAGGTTCCCGCCGAGGCGATCTGTTCGACCGTGCCGGAAATGCCAGCTGGGACGAGGACGAGCTGGTCGAGTCGTTTGTCAGCTCGCACCGTCCCGACCAGATCACCAGATGCCAGTTGGGCACCAACGGCCGTTGCTGGTTCGAAGTGGTGACGACCGGCCATTGGTCGCGTCAAACCTCTCGGAGCGAGGAACTGTTCGGCGTCGATCAAGGGACGAAGCAGGCCGTCGAAAATCCCGCCCAGCAGATCTGGGCCCAACTCAACGGACAGGGGATGACCGCTGGCCCACGCCGGTTCGCCGACTGCGAGACCGCCGGTGTATTCGAAGAGCTCGGCGACGGCGAGATCATGATCGACGGTGAGTACCTCGCCGGGTAGTCGATGGTGACCGACCTCGATGTATTCGAAGCGGGCGACGTTGTCGAGACCGGTGACGTGCACGACCGGCCCGTTGACCCGCACCACGCGGCCGGCGTCGGTGTTCAGGCCCACAGCTCGGCCACCTTGTCGGAGAGGTCATCCAAGGCTCGCTCGGCGAGGATCGGCAGCCGGTAGTCGACTCGGTGTGTACCGGCGCGAGCCACGACGCCGCCGTCGGGGCTCGGATCGCGTTCGATCACGGCCTCCTCGCCGAGTTGGTCTCTGGCCATCGACTCCAGCTGGTCGAGCAGCGCCGGATAGCGGGGATCCGCTCGTAGTTGGCGAGCTGAGACGTGGACAGTCTCGATCAACCGCCGCAAGAGCTGCTGTTGGGCATCGTGAAGGCCACGTTGCTCGTCGTTGCGAAGGCGAGCGAGGACCCGATCGGAATGAGCTCGAGACGACAGCTCGGTCCGCCGACGGGATCGTTCGATGGTTGCCTCTGCCTCGGCACTGGCAGCACCCGTGACCTCGGTAGCTGATCGTGCGGCTTCTTCGACGATTCGGGCAGCTTCGGCTCCGGCATCAGCGAGCAGCGCGCCTCGCACCGGCTCGAGCACCTGTTCGAGTGAGGTCGGTGATGGGTGCTGTTCAGTCGGAACGGAGACACTCATGGCATCACGACCGTCAGAACATCGGGGCGTTCAACGAGTCTCGAGCGCAGAGCCTCGGCGGCAGCGGGAGACAGGATGACCAGGCCAACGTCGGAGTCGAGTTCGGACCAGGCCGCATCGATCGTTTCGGGGGTTTCGGTGATCTGGACGGTGACGCCGACCAGCGCGAAGCCTTCGAGTTCGTCGGATTCGCCGATGGCGACGACGGAACTCACGGTACGTGGCCCAGGATCAGCACGGCAACAATCAGACCGTAGATGGCGACCCCCTCGGCGAGACCCACAACGACCATCGCCTTCCCGAAGAGCTCGGGTTGTTCGCTGACCGTCGCCAGCGCAGCTGATCCCGCGTAGGCAATTGCGATGCCTGCGCCGAGTGCCGACGCCGCGACGGCGATTCCAGCGCCGAGGAACGCCGAACCGGTGTCGACGGGAGCGGGTGCCGGCTCAGTATCGGTCGATTGTGCCTGGTATGCCACGGTCAGCTCTGGGGGCGTGGCCCCGGCTCCGCTGTTGGCCGCCCCGATGAACACCCCAACGGTCAGCGCACCGGCCACGGCGAGCGCAGTGGCAAGCGATCGTCGCAGCGCCCATTGATGTCGTCGTCCGGCGGAGATCGCCACGAGTGTGGGCGCCGCGATGAGTGCAAGGCCGATCAGCCAGGGTGTCATTGGATCTCCAATTTTCTGGTCGGGATGTGCCAGGGCTCGAAAGGTCGGCCCTGGACTGCGAAGAGGCGGGAGAACATCTCGTAGTACTCGAGACGTAGGGCCTGGATGCCGCCGACGAGGGCACCGAGGGTGAATGCGACCACATTGCCGACGACGAACAAGGCAATTGCTCCGACGTAGTTGAGAAAACTGGAGCGCTCCCACAGTGAAACCGTTCCCTCCCAGGTGACCCCAGTGAGGACGGCGTGCGTCAGCCCGAATGCGGCCAGCCGAGTGAAGGACACGGTGCTGGATCCCAGCCTCAGCACGGTGTCGAACATCTCAACGGTCGCTTGAGCGAATCCGGCCGGACTCAGGCCGGCATCGAAGAACAAGCCGGTGAATGTCAGCACGATCCCAACGACTGCAGCTGCGATCCCGGACTGCGACAACCAGGTGATCGAGCCGACAGTGCCACCAATGAATGCGGCCGCGCCGGCAAACAGAAGCGATCCCCCGATGCCGGATGCGTCGTAGAGCGCAACCTTTGGGCCGGCCTCTCGCCACCTGTTGATCGTTGCCAGAATGAAGGTCAGGGCGAGCAGGCAGGCCCCAAGGACGAGGCCGGTAACCAGCAGCGTCTCTGGCTCGTCCAGCGGCCTGAGCCACAGCGTCGGAACGAGGCCGGTAGGGCCGAAGGCTTCGCCATACAAGAACCCGAACGCGGTGGCTGCGGTACCGGCGCCGATCAGGAACGGTGCTGCGCGTTTGGCGGAGGGCATCCAACGAGCCCCGAAGTGGTTGGCCCAGAGCCCCAGGATGATCAGCGCCAGGCCGTGGGCAACGTCGCCGAACATCATGCCGAACATCACCATGTACGAGCCAGCAGCGAAGAGCGTCGGATCGACGTCGCGATAGGGGACAGTGGCGTATGTCGTTACGAGTGGTCGGAACGCCCCGCCCATGGGACTCGCTGCGTGTGACGTCGGGGGGTTGACTCCCCTCCGAACCGGGATCTCCGCAATCGCTCCGCCGAGCGGCGCAATCCTGCGCCGAACGACATCGATGTCCGGGTTCGGAATCCATCCCGGGAGGACCGAACAATGCTCCAGTCGTCTGGTCTTCAGCAGTTGCTGTTCCAACGAAGCCTCACCCATGAGGAGGGGGAGCTGATCAGGTCTGCTCAGATTCTCCGGATCGACAGGATCGATCGAGAGTTCAGGAGCGATCGGTTCGGTCGTTCGATCGGCCAGAGCCGTGAAGGGCCCACTGCACGACTCGTCCGGCGGATCCGGTTCGAACGAGCCGATGTCAGCGACCTCGACCAGCACGCGACGGAGCCGGGTCTCCGGGGCGACGATCGCTGCTCGCAGCATTCGTTCGGGAAGCAATTGCTCACGCCACGGCATCGAACACCTCGATCCTGTTCGGACCCCGGCCTGCAACCTCGATGGCACTGCTGACCCGGCACAGGTCGAGCAGGAGCAGGGCCATCAGCGCAGCAACGGTGCCCCTCGTGTGCCTTCTGGCCATCGCACGCGTTGCCGCGTCGGAGCCGACGCGTCGAGCGACACACACTTCGGCGCGCCACAGCTCAGCGGGCGAGAGGTCCCCAGTCGATGCTGCTTCAACGAGGGCCCAGGCAGCGGAGTCTGGCAACGTGTCGATCAGCTCGGGGAGCGTTGTTGCGCTTCGCCAACGATTCCCCAGCAAGCGGTCGACGTCTCGGCTCACCGGTGGCGTCAGACTGCGGTCGAAGGCAAAGATTTCGCGGGCGACCAGGACAGCCAAACCGCCCTTCGCCCACTCGGCTGCGCCGGGGAGGTGACCAATGAGCCGGCGAGCCCATGCAACTCTCAACCCGACCGACAACGATGCGAGATCGAATCCGCCGGGGTCCCCCCATGCCGAGTGTGTCAACACGTCGACGAGATGTTCGGGCGATTTCGTCTCGGCAACGCGTGGCCATGCCACAGCCAAGGCCCCCAACGACACGGGGTGGGCAGCCGGTTCACCCTGCAGGGTGCGGAGATGACGCTCGATGTTCGCGATTTCGATGGGTGCTGCAAACAGACGGGCGAGCCCGCTCCCGCCGACGGGGAGCCACCCGGCCAGGACTCGGAGCTGCCAGGCGGTGGCGGTGGCGGCAATCGTACGGGCGGTGGCACGATCTGCTCCCGCCGGCAATTCGGCCCCGTAGAACGAGGTCTCCAGGCGAGCTCGAGCTTCCGGCCAGGAAGCGGCTGCGACCATGTGGCGAGCACCGTCAGATCCGAGCAAACGACGGTTCAAGGCGCGCCCTCTCGTGGAGGCGGCGACCCAGCCGGCGGTCACGACGGTTCCTCTGACCGTGCTTCAACTGCCTGCGCCTCGACGGGAACGATCGACCAGATCGCCTCCATCGTGGCCTTCTCGAGACTCGATATGAGCGCATTCGATCTGCCCTGAATGACAGCGATGGCCTCCGCCGATGCCGCCCGGACGGCCTGCTGGTCGTGCGTCGTCTGCGTGTTGGTGACCTCGGTCTCTGCGGTCTCTGCTGCCGCCATCTGGTCGGGTAACCCGCTGTGGATTTCGTGCTCTCGTTGCTCGGCATCGTTGTGAAGCCTTGTTGCCTGATCGTTTGCTGCAGCGATGAGAGTGCCGGCCTCCTGCTCGAAAGCGGAGAGGACGACAGCGATGGCTGCCATCTCCTCGATGCGGCCGCTCTCGAGGCGTTCCCGCTCACCCTCCGACGGAGCGCCTGGCGCTCCTGTTGGTCGAATGCGCTCGAGGAGCTCACTCAGTTGGACAGGCACGGCGCACGACCTCTCAGCTGGATGGTGGGACGAGCACCAGCGGGAGGGAGGTCCGGTGAAGGACCTTCATGGCGACGCCACCCATGCGAAGGCCTGAGAAGCCACCAACGCCGCGGGTGCCGATGACCAACACGTCGCCTCCGCGGGCCGAGGCCACCCCCAGCAACCCATCGGCCGGATGCAGGTCACGTTGGGCAAGGTGATCGACCGTGATGCCCTCGGCGGCAATGGGAGCGACCCAGGTCGCGATCTTCTGCTCGATGTCCCGCCGCCAGTTGTTCGGGCTCGTGCTCGGGGTCCAT
>CAZYLX010000069.1:0-9831 GCA_964648595.1 uncultured Acidimicrobiaceae bacterium | reverse complement strand
GACTAGAAGGTTGGCCGTTCGTACGAAATCACCGGCGGTGATCTCCTCTGGCCCGAGCACATCGCCAAGATCGCCGCCGCTCGCCCACCCGTGGGCAATGGCCATGAATCCCGGATCCGGCTGACGGGTCAGGGGAATCCGTGCGTCTCGTTCGCGGCGGGACAAATCACGATGCAGCTTGGTCAAGTGGCCGAACCTGCGGCGGAGCTCCGGCGTTGGATACCAGACCTGGGCGTCGAGGGTCCCCCGCCGATCTTCGAAGGTGAACGTCGATGCAAATGCTGCCAACTCCGATGAGGAGAGGCCATCGAAGAGCCCCTGATCGAGCGCCTCGATCAGCAGCAGGTCGCATTCGTGGTAGAAGCGGGCCAGGCGGGTGCCGCTGTCGGTGAGCGACCAGCCGTCTAGATGGCCCCGGTCGGTGAGGAGACCGATCACCCTGTCGAACTGAAGTGCAAGTGATTCTGTGCTCTTCGCCATCGCACGTCTGAGATTCTCGATGTCATTGTCGATCCGATCGACGCGGCGCAGCGCCTTCCTTGCCTGTGGTGGGACATCCTGTACCGAGTGAAGTTCGCCACTCGGCCCGAGCTTCTTCCGCCGCTTCTGCGACAGCAGCGGCGCTCGGCGGAGCAAGTCAGACGCCTCATGAACGAAGGACACGCTCGACGGCAAGTAGGGCTCTGGGAGTTCGATGTTGCCGATCACCGTCGGGACGCCGTCGAGCACATCGGCCGTGACCTCGTACGTGTCGCCGTCCTGATCGGCGACAGCCACCTTGATACGTCGACCCTTTCGGTACGCAACTGACAGTGTCACGACCGGTGACGGAAGCGCTGCACCATCAACGTCGAGGATGTCTCCCGGCTGAATTCGGCTGAGGGCGAAGGCAACATCTTGGGTGTCGGTGTGCTCGTGCAGTGGTGTTGCGATCGCTGCGAGCAGTTCGTCGACTGGACCGAAGTCGCGTTCCAAACGGCCGACCAGTTGGCGACGTCGATCGAACAACCGCTCCAATCGCTGCTCGCCCTTGACGACGTCGGCGTCAGCTCGAAACTGGGCAAACGACAGGTTGAGGAGCTGCCGCGCACGATCTTGGTCGTATCGCCGAACGAGGTTGGCCGCCATGTTGTACGTCGGCCGGAACGCTGACGTCAGGACGAAGTCCTTGCTCGAGGCCAAGCCTGCGACCTGCTCGAACGGCACGAAAGGAGACCAGAGGACAACGGCTTGACCGTGGGTGTCGATGCCTCGACGGCCGGCTCGACCTGTGAGCTGGGTGAATTGAGCGGGTGTCAGCGACTCGTGATGCTCGCCGGTCCATTTCGTGAGCTTGTCGATCACGACGGTCCTGGCCGGCATGTTGATCCCGAGTGCAAGGGTCTCGGTGGCAAAGACGACCTTCGTAAGACCACGAACGAAACAGGCCTCGACCGTTTCCTTCATCGGCGGCACCATGCCGGCGTGATGAGGCGCTACACCGGCCTCGAGGCCGCGCATGAAGTGGTCGTAGTCCAGGATCTTGCGGTCGGCTTTCGTCAAACCTCCGAGGCGCTCCGCCGCGATCGATCGGATCTGGTCACGTTCGGCTGGTGATGTCAGCACCATGCCGGCGTCGACGACGGCGCGCGCAGCGTCGGTGCACGCAGCGCGGCTGAAGATGAAATGGATGGCCGGGAGCAGGTCGTTCTTCCGAAGGGTCTCGACAGCATCGAGCCTCGAAGGAATGCGCCATGGTCGAGCCGGGCGACCCTTGCCTCGATTGGCCGAGCCGCGGCCCTTGTTGGGGCGGATGTCGGCATCGAAGCGAAAACCCTTCTGATTGGCCTTGCCCCCGATCAGGGTCTTCATCAGATGGAGCTTCGCACTCTTGCGTTCACCGACGAGGTAGAGGTTCTCGAGTTCGACTGGTCGTTGATGTTCGACGACGAGGGCCGTGTCACCTCGCACGGTTGTCAGCCAGTCTCGGAGTTCCTCGGCATTCGAAACGGTCGCCGACAGCGCGACCAGCTGGATCGCCCGCGGAAGGTGGATGATGACCTCCTCCCACACCGGGCCCCGGTAGCTGTCTTGTAAATAGTGAACCTCGTCGAGGACGACGGCCTCCAGCCGATCAAGCGTGCGTCCGGCGTACAGCATGTTGCGGAGGACCTCGGTGGTCATCACAACGACCGGTGCATCACCGTTGATGACGTTGTCGCCGGTCAGAAGGCCAACGCTGTCACGCCCATAGTCGGAAACGAGGTCGTGGTACTTCTGGTTGGACAACGCCTTGATCGGCGTCGTGTAGAACACCCGACGCCCAGCGGCCATCGCACGATCGACTGCGTACGACGCAACAAGCGTCTTTCCCGCACCAGTCGGGGCGGCAACGATCACGTTGTGTCCGCCGTCGAGAGCGTCGAACGACTCGGTCTGGAATCGATCGGGTTCGAAGCCAAGACGCGCGTTGAAGTCGGCCCGCTGATTCACGCCGGCATGCGCCCACATGGCGTTGTCACGAGACGTAGAGGCGGTTCTTGGTCATCCGCCCACCAACGATGAGCGACAACTCGAAGAAGATGTACATCGGCGCGGCCAGAACAAGCAGCGTGAACGGGTCGCCGGTCGGCGTGATGATCGCCGCGAGGATGACCACGACCACGGCGGCGACCCGCCGGTTCTGCCGCAGAGTTGCGTTCTGCACCACACCAACCAGTTGCAGGAACACAAGGATCAGAGGCAGCTCGAAAGCCAGGCCGAACGCCAGGAGCATTTTGGTGAAGAAGCCCAGGTATTCGTTGGCGTTGAAGAAGGATTCGAACCGTTCACCGCCTGCGAATTCTCCGAGAACTTCGAGTGCCCGGGGCAAGAAGAGATAGGCGACCGCCATGCCCATGAACAGCAACACGATCGAGATCACGAAGAAGGGAAGCATTACCCTCTTCTCGTGTGGGTAGAGCCCGGGAAGAACGAAACGACCGATCTGATACAAGATGACGGGCAACGCCAGAATCAGACCCCCGTAACCGGCCAAACTGATCTGTACGGAGAACTGGTCGAGTGGGCCGGTGGCGAGGAAGACGCAGTCGTTGGCTGGTCGGATGTTGCAGTACGGCTCGGATAGGAAGTTGAAGATCGGGCCGGTGAAGAAGAAGACGCCAGTGGCTCCGATCACGACAGCCATGATCGATTTGATCAGACGCGAGCGAAGCTCGGACAGGTGTCCGACGATTGTGAGATCGTCCTCCGATTCGTCGCTGGGACCTTTCCGACCGAGGCGGAATTTCATCATTCTGCTGGCTCACCGGCTTCGGCAGGCCCGCTAGAGGCACCGTTGTCGGTGACGACGTTTTCGGACGTGCTGCTCTCGGGGGCCGAGTCAGCCAGCTCGTTCGATTTGGATTTCGCTTCAGTGCGTAGCTTGCGGGCCTTCTCCATCGCCCTGCGAGCGTCGGCCTCGGCCGTCTTTGCTGCCGCTTCGGCCTCGGCGGCGGCTTCATGCGGAGTGGCATCTGCCATCTCCTGGCTCACCGGCTTGGCCTTGAACGGATTGCCGTCCTCTCCGGCAGCAACACGCTCGGCGTACCCCTTCGGCACGATGGGTTTGTCGGGCTCACCGGTGCCGCGGGAACCCTCCCACTTCGTCGGATCCAGCTCGTCGGCGCCGGACATGAACTCCTGACGGAGGCCATGCGACATCGAGCGAACCTGCGAGGCGTATTTCCCGGCCTGGCGCAAGATCGAAGGCAGCTGTTCTGGGCCGACGACCACCAGGGCGATCAGTGCGATGATAAGCACCTCGGGGCCACCGACGTTGAACATGAATGACAGCGTAGCTCGGCAGAAATGGCACGAACCGCCGCGGACGACTCACCACTGTCGGCGAGTGCCATCCGGCGATCCACGTGCCACCGAGCGAAGGATCAGCCTGAGAACTCGGCCAGAGCCTGCTCGAGGGCTCGATCGTCACTGAGGAGGTCGTGGAAGTCGAGCAAGTCATCATGATCGATCGGCTCACCCTCCTTGACCTCATTGAGCTCAGCCGGCATCTGCCAGGTCGTGAATGCGACGCCGCTGGCGACGAGAAGATCAATGGTCCGCGGCTCGGCCGACTTGACGATCGTCATCTCACACGTTGGACAACGGAACGAGTACGTCCCATGGTTGTTGTCGTCGCAGATACGCACAGATACGTCAGCTGTTGTGAGTTCCACATCTCCGCAGTCTGAACAACTTGCCCGAATGGTCGCCATGAAGCGAACTCCCTTAACCCCGCCGTACTTCGGTCTCTAGATGGATCGGCAGGGGTTTGGGGAGTCTTGAGCGTTTCGGAAACGCAGGAGCAAAAGACCCATTGGTCCCTGCCCCGTTCACACATGATGGTCGCCCAACCACCGTTGGTGGTGGATGGTGGATCATGAGCCGGGGTGGCAGTCACGCTGATGGAACGGCAGGATGGGCGAATGGGCCCACGGCTTCCACCGATTCTCCCCCGCCCGATCGGGTTTGCCCACCGCGGAGCACGAGCTCACGCGCAGGAAAATACGCTGATTGCCTTCGATTTAGCCATCCGTTTGGGCGCAACGGGCCTCGAAAGCGACGTATGGCTCACCGCTGACGGCCACGCGGTGCTCGACCACGACGGCACGCTCGGTCGGTGGCCAAGACGTCGGTGGATCGCCGAGGTGAACCGAGCGGAGCTGCCCGAGCACATCCCGACCCTCGCCGAGTTCTACGACCATGTCGGAACGGGCCATCCCCTTTCGCTCGATATGAAGGATCCGGCAGTCTTCACCGCCGTTGTCGAAACTGCTCGAAACGCCAGCGGGGGCGCGGAGGACAACTTGTGGATGTGCCATTGGGAACTCGATCAGCTCCGAGGGTGGCGGGAGCACACGAGTGCGAAGCTCGTCGATTCCACCCGGTTGTCCAAGATCAAGGAGGGGCCAGAACGACGAGCAAACGAGCTCCGAAATCTGGGGATCGAAGCAATCAACCTTCGACAGAACGACTGGAGCGGTGGATTGGTGACGCTGTTTCATCGCTACGACCGGATGGCGTTCGGCTGGGATGCCCAGCACCAACGTGAGATCGCCGGCTTGGTCGACGCAGGCATCGATGGCGTCTTCAGTGACCACGTCGATCGACTGTCCGAGACGATCAACCGGTTCTTCCCGTCGGCAGCAGCATGAACAGCAACATCAAGAGCAACGTGCTGGCCGGCGTTGCCGGCCTGCTCGTCATGCTCGTCGCCTTCTTCGTGTTCTCCGCGACCAGCGAGGACACCGCTGACCCATCGACCGAGGACACCGCGATCGACAACGCTGCCGTTGAGACGACCGCCGTCGCCACCACCTCTGGCCCAACCACTACCTCGGTGGTGCGCTACTCCGACCTTCCGGCCGTCCTTCTCACCGAGTTACCTCTCGAAGCCCGAGACACCCTGACCCTGATCGACGCTGGTGGCCCGTACCCGTACCGGCAGGACGACGGCGTCTTCCAGAACCGGGAGGGCATCCTTCCCGACCAGGATCGAAGCCACTACCGCGAATACACCGTCGACACTCCCGGCTCGAGCGACCGAGGTGCTCGTCGAATCGTCACCGGTTCCGGCGGCGAGCGTTTCTACACCGATGATCACTACGACTCGTTCCGCGAGATCCTCGAGTGAGCGTCTTGGCGCTCCTCAGCGGCCGATTGGCGCCCGGCGTGTGGTCTTCGAGTGCAACACCAACCGATGTCGAGGACCTAGCCGTTGGGCTGGGCTGGACCGTCCATTCGGTCCGAACATGTGGCGACAAGACACAGCTTCTGACCGATCTCGGCCGTGCAGTCGGTGTACCCAGCTATGTCCGCCCGAACTGGGATTCCCTAGCCGACGGCCTTCGCGACATCTCGCTGGCTCCGGGAGCTCGACATCTCGTCGTCGTCGACGCTCCTGACCCCACGCCGCTCGACGTCACGATGATCGAGATCCTCGATGAGGCAGCGACGTTCTGGCGCCGATTCGACGCCACCTTCCAGGTCATCTGGATCGGATCAGCCGCTGCACCTCGCCTCGATCAGATCGATCCGATCAAGGCCAGCCGACGGTCGGCATAAGCGAGCGTTCCGGTTGCATCCGGCTGGGGGAGCTCTGGATCACCGTCAGAAGGTCAGAGCGAGCCAATGCGATCGAGCGGCCAGAACAGGAAGAAGGCTCGACCGATCACGCGCTCGGTGTCGATCGTGCCGAACACTCGGCTGTCGCCACTGTTGTCGCGATTGTCACCCATCACGAACAGCTCGCCCTCCGGTATGACGACGGGATCGAAATCGGCGATGACCTCGCCTGCGGTCAGGTACGGCTCGATCAGGACCTGACCGTTGATGTAGATCGTGTTGTCTCGCGCTTCGATGGTCTCGCCAGGCAGACCGATGACCCGCTTGATCAAGTCACGGAACTCGCCAGCCCCGGCCTCTGGGCGGCGGAACACGACAACATCGCCGCGGTTGATGTCGTGCAATCGATAGCTGAGCTTATTGACCAGCACGCGATCGTCGACGAGGAGCGTTTCCTCCATGGATTCCGACGGGATGTAGAAGGCCTGGAACAGGAAGGCTCGCAGCAGGAGCGCCACCACCACGGCCGAACCAAGCACCACGATCCACTCGATCACGCCACGAGCCGACGACCGCTCCTCCTCGGGCGACTCCGTCGTCGTCGCCGACACCTCGGAACGAATCATCGAATCAACGCCGGGGTCCTTGGTGGCGTCGAAGCTCGGCCGTTCGAACAAACGATTGCTCGAGACCGCGTCAGTCTCGTCATCAGCGACCCCGCCAGCATCGGCAACGGGTTTCGCACTCGGAGCCAGGTCAACACCAACCACCGGGTCGGATTCCACAATCGGAGCCGGGGCCTCCTCTTGCGGAGGCGCCTCAGCGATCGGATCGGAAACGTCGGCGCCGGCGGACTCTTCTTCAGGAACCGGCCCAAACTCGGCAGGCTGAGCGAAGGTTGTCGGAGGCTGCTGTTCTGCTTCGCTGGACGTCGATTCGACTTCGGGCGTCGATGGTGCCGGGTTTGGGCCCAGCATCGCCTCGGCGAGCATTTGCTTCACCCAATCGTCGTCGCCGCTGTCGATCGGCTTGTGCGGCATGTCCGGACCTTACCGCTGGTAGCGATCAAGGATGGCCGTTGCTGCGGCCGGTCCGAGGTCCTGTGCTCCCTCGAATGACGCATTCGCCACGACTTCGACATCGGTTCCAAGCCGAAGGAGCAGTCGCTGGAGCCAACGCTGGGCCGAAACGGCGAGGGTGACGAGAATGGTTCCGTCGTCGTCTGTGACCGCGTCTTCACAGGGATAGGCGTCGACGACCCATTGTGCCGCCGGCTTCAGACGCAACCGGATTCGGTCGAGCCCGGCATCGGCGGTGAACACCGACCCGGTGGACTGCACCGGCAACGGGCGGCCGCTGGGCTCGGAGGTCAACGCGAGGGAGGCAATGCGATCGAGCCGAAACAACCGTTCACCATCGGCAAGCGAGCACCAAGCTTCGGCGTACCACGCACCGCCGTTTGCTGTGATCCGGTGAGGAACGATTCGACGGGTTGTCAGCTCGTCGCGGCCATAGGAGAAGTACTCGATGTCTACCCAATACCGACCTTCGATCGCGACTCGCAGCGGATCAAGGTGCTCGGCCCCAGCAGCACCGAGGTCGATATCGAGGGTTCCGTCGACGTCAACGTCAAGAGCTCGGGCCAACTTGTCGAGCGCTCTCGCCAGCGGACCCGTGGGATCGGTTCCCGGCATCGACAACAAGGCATCTGACGAGGCCAGCATGGCAAGACCCTGGGCCGGCGTGAGCCGCAACGGGCGAGAGAAGAAGTCGGCGTAGTGGATCCAGACCCGGCCCTCCTCCATCGACACTTCGACCAGTGCGTCTGGCGTGTACGGCGGAAGCCCGACCATCCACACGACTTCGAGGTCGGCCACCAGTTCGGACTCAGAGATCCCAAATCGTTCGGCTACGTCAGCGACGGCAACACCGGGGCGAGCAACGATCCACGGCACCATGGCCAGAACACGACGGAGACGCTCACCGGCGGTCGCAGTCATGCGACACCCCGATCATTGGCGGCGATGGCCTCGAGATGGCCAACGATGTCTGCTCGCAACTCGGCCGGCTCCAGCACCTCTGCATGTTCGAGGAATTCGAACACGAGCGAACGGAACGCGTCCCACATCACGACCGGCACGGTGAACACCGCAGCACCATCGTCTCGGTCGTCGACCACGACGTCGGCACCAAAGTGCTGGCGGGCCCACGGCACCCGTGTCTGATCGACCAGGAGACGGACGAGCGTCGGCTCACTCTCTCCGATCTCCCACGGCTGCAGGACTCGGTCTGGGCCCGACCGCTCGGGCATCGATGCCTCACCGGGGGCACCAACGGTGCCGATGTCCGCCTCGATGCGGTCGAGCCGGAAGTTCCGCTCTGCCTGGCGATCACGGTCAAAAGCCGTCAGGTACCAACGCCCTCGCTGGAACTCGAGGCGCCACGGGTCAACGGTTCGCTGCGCGTCGTTGTACTGAAACTGGACAGTCTGATGCCGGGTCACGGCCTCGAACAGCGGTACGAGCGATGGGTTCGTCGGCATCGAAACGACGGCATTCGCGACCCCGCCGGCATCGTTGTCGACAAGACCTCCGAGCTTCCACAGCGCTTCGCGCTCCCCCAGCCCCTCGACCTGCACTGCCATGGAAGCCAGGTGGAGGGCCGCAAGTTCGTCGGAGTCGAGATCGGGATCCGGCAGGTAGTACTCGTCGGGAGCGATCCGGTAGCCGTCGACCGGCGGATCGACGCCGGGTACACGTGCGATGGTCAAGGGGATACCGAGGGATCGAAGATCCTCCTTGTCGCGCTCGAATGCGCGGCGGAAGCTGGCCAATGCCTCTGGATAGCCCTCGACACGACTCCGGATCGCCTCGGCGGTCAGCGGGCGATCGGTGTCCAGGAGGACAGCAGTCAGGTTCAACAGGCGCTCGAGCTTCGACATCGACGCCATGTCTAGCGTGGATCAGAGGCTCTCGATGAGCTTGTCCACCCTCTCATCGGTGTTCTTGAACGGGTCCTTGCACAACACCGTGCGCTGCGCCTGATCGTTGAGCTTGAGGTGCACCCAGTCGACCGTGTAGTCCCGTTTGCGTTCCTTGGCCCGACGGATGAAATCTCCACGGAGCTTTGCGCGAGTGTTCTGGGGCGGCGTGTCGATCGCATCGATCATCTGATCGTCGGTCAACGTGCGCTCGACCATGTCGCGATCCTGCAGCTTGTAGAAGAGGCCGCGGCTACGACGGACGTCGTGGTATTGCAGGTCGACCAGTTGGACTCGGGCATCGCCAAGGGGCAGATCATGCTTCGCTCGATAGGCCTCGATCAGGTTGTACTTGATCACCCAGTCGAGCTCCCGATCGAGTTTGAAAGGGTCAGTCTCGAGGTGGGTCATCACGTGCTCCCACATGTGGAGCGCCTGCATCTCATCGTCTGGCAGGCCCTTTTGGTCGGCGTACCGAAGTGCCCGATTCAGGTATTCGGCCTGGATCTCGAGGGCACTCGCTTCACGTCCGTTGGCCAGCCGAACGCGACGCTCGAAGGTCAGGTCGTGGCTGATCTCGCGAATCGACCGGATCGGATTCTCGAGGGTCATGTCGCGCAACACACACGATGGGTCCTCGACCATGCGCAGCAAAATCGCCATGGCGCCGACCTTCAGGAACGTCGTGTACTCGCTCATGTTCGAGTCGCCGACAATGACGTGCAGACGGCGGAAGTGCTCGGCATCGGCGTGCGGGTCATCGCGGG
>CAZYLX010000068.1:0-9907 GCA_964648595.1 uncultured Acidimicrobiaceae bacterium | reverse complement strand
GTCTGTGGCTCGAAGTCATCCAGCGGCAAATGGTGGAGCTCGAGGATGATCTCCAGGACCATTCCACGCTGACGATGAGCGACTACGAGATCCTGGTGACGCTGTCGGAATCACCTTCTCGCGAGGCCCGCATGAGCGACCTCGCCGAACGGGCAATCATCTCTCGCAGCCGCCTCACCTACCGCGTCGACCGGTTGGTCGAACGGGGTTTCGTCACCCGCGAGGACGCCGGGAACGATCGACGCGGCGTACTGGCCCGTCTGACACCGGTTGGCATGCGTCACCTCGAAGAAGCAGCACCGTCCCACGTGGCGAAGGTCCAGGAATTGCTGTTCGACCCGCTGACGGCGGAAGACGTCGCATCTCTTCATCGAATTCTCGAGAAGTTGTCCGGACCGGTCCGAGGCATCGATTGATGCTGCGGTTCGCGGTCATCGGACCAGGGCGAGCCGGCCGGTCGTTCATCGGAGCGCTCGAAGAGCGAGGGGCAACGTGTGCGGCCACCGTCGGCAGGCACGACGATCCCGCCGATCTCGATGCGTCGCTCGATCTCGTGATCATCGCCGTCCCCGACCGAGCGATCGCTGCTGTCGCAGAAAGGACTCCCGTCGGGCCGATGGTGGTTCACCTCTCCGGGTCCACAGGGCTCGATGTGCTGCTGCACCATCACGCTCGTTGCGCATCGATCCACCCCCTGATCTCGCTTCCCGATCCGGCGACCGGGGCCGATGCCTTGTTGAACGGCGCCAACCTCGCCGTCGCCGCTCCGACGACCGAACTCCTGGCGGAGGTGCGTGCGATCGCCGACCTCCTGGGAGCCAACACGTTCGTCGTTGACGACCAGCATCGAACGACATATCACGCGACTGCGTCCATCGCGGCCAACCACCTCGTTGCGCTCTGCGCCCAGATCGAGCGCCTGGCCGTGAGCGAGGGGCTGCCCATCGCTCCATTTCTCGACATGATGCGAGGCGTGCTCGACAACGTGCAAACACATGGCGCCGCTGACGCGCTGACCGGTCCGGTGGCCCGCGGCGACTGGGAGACGGTACGAGGCCATGTCGCGGCGATCGGCGATCGCGAGCGGCCCCTCTATCTTGCATTGGCCACCGCCTGCGCTGACGTCGCCGGCCGGGCAATCCCTCCAGACCTGTTCGAGGCAACACCGTGAACCAGCCGCCCCTTGTCGAAGCAATCACGGACGTGCGGGCAACGCTCAATGAAGCCCGAGCAGCCGGTCAACGCATCGGGTTCGTGCCGACCATGGGGTTCTTGCACGCCGGGCACGGCTCGCTGATCGAGGCGGCAAGAAGAAGCAGCGACCTCGTGGTCGTCAGCATCTTCGTCAACCCGCTCCAGTTCGCAGCAAGCGAGGATTTGTCCGACTATCCCCGAGATCTCGATCGCGACCGAGCACTCGCTGGCGAAGCGGGAGCCGACCTGATCTTCACTCCAGGTGTCGACGAGATGTATCCGTCCGGCCCCGTTCTCACCAGCGTCACCGTCGATGCACTCGCCGGTCGTTGGGAGGGAGCCACCCGGCCGACCCACTTCGCCGGCGTGGCCACTGTCGTCTCCAAGTTGTTCTCGATCATCGGGCCGTGTTCGGCCTACTTCGGCGAGAAGGACTTCCAACAACTCGCAATCATCCGCCGCATGGTGTCCGACCTCTCCATGCCAGTCGACGTGGTTGGCTGCCCGATCATCCGCGAGCCAGACGGCCTCGCGATGTCGAGTCGGAACGCTTACCTCGATCCCGCCCAACGAGCAGCTGCCCCCGTGTTGCGTCGCGCCCTTGACCGGGGCCTCGCCCTACTCGCGGAAGGTGAGCGTTCGTCGGCAAGGCTCCATCAGGAGATGACTGCCGTGGTCGCTGCGGAGCCGCTGGCAATCCTCGACTATGCGGCGGCGGTCGACGCCTCGACGCTCGAAGAACCCGTGCAGCTGACCGGTGAGGTTCGCCTTGTCATCGCCGCCAAGATCGGCCGACCTCGACTGCTCGACAACGCAGGTGCCACACTCTGATCCATGAGCAAGCTGACAGGTGTCCCCCGCATCCAAGCATCGAAGATTCGCAACGGTTCCGAACCGCTCGTGATGGTCACTGCGTACGACGCCCCGTCGGCCCGCGCCGCCAGCCAAGCAGGAGTCGACATGATCCTCGTCGGCGACAGCGTTGCCATGGTCGTGCTCGGTTACGAGGACACGCTGCAGGTGACCGTCGACGACATGGCGTATCACATCGGGGCCGTCGCCCGAGCCAAACCTGATGCGTTGATCGTCGGTGACATGCCCTGGATGAGCTTCCACGTCTCGACCGACGAGACACTGAACAACGCAGCAAAGCTGATCAGAGCCGGTGCCCAATGCGTCAAGATGGAGGGCGGCCGCAAACGCATTCCCATGATCGAGGCCATACGGGCCGCCGAGATCCCCGTGATGGGCCACGTCGGTCTCACACCACAGTCGCTCAACGTCATGGGCGGCTTCAAGGTCCAGGCCCGGCGCGCCGGTCAGGCTCGTTCCCTGGTCGATGCGGCCAAGGCACTCGAGGCTGCTGGTTGTTTCGCCCTCGTGGTCGAGGGTGTTCCCGATGTCGTCGGTGAAATGGTGACCGATGCCGTCGGCATCCCGATCATCGGCATCGGCGCAGGCAACAAGTGTGACGGCCAAGTGCTCGTGTACCACGACGTGATCGGCCTGGAGAACCGCTTCAAGCCAAAGTTCGTTCGCCGCTACGGCTCAGCGTTCGAAGACCAGGTCGCAGCCATTGCCGGCTATGCCCAAGACACGCGGGCCGGCACGTTCCCCTCAGAAGACGAGTCCTACCTCGCCAATGACCAACTGACAGAGGCGCTCGGGCTCTACGGCTCGTCTCGGAGCTGAGCCTCAGCCGCGACGGCCGGCAGGCCACCGCCGAACGTGAACCGATCCGACACCTCCCACCGAGCAGGGTGGGAGGTTCCGACCATCAACCACGCCTGTTCGGCAACACAGGTCATCGGAAGAAGCTCAGCCGCTGCTTCCGCGAGGGTGGCCATCTCCTCGGGTGCGCCTTCGATGCCCAGCGTGAGGTGGGGCACATGGGCACCGCCGTGCCGCCCGCCGTAGGGAATGCACTGTGTCCAATGTCCGATGAGGCGCTTGGTCAGGGCCACGAACGGAGCGGGGTCACCGGGAGCGACGAAGACCACCCGGTCGTCGAACCAACCGATCTCTGTGAGCTCGAACTCGAACGGCTCGACGCCGGCGAAGAAATCGGCGACTTCGCCGTGAGCCTCCTCGCAACCCTCCGGGGGCAAGAATGGGTAGAGGAGGGTGAGATGAGCCGGCACGCCCTCGGGCGAGACCGCCGCGTTGAAGGTGCGGTGGTGCCGAATGAATGACTCGAACGCCGGCACAGGAATGATGAGCCCGCTCTCGATCTGGGATGCCTCAGCACCGTCGCTCTCCGCCGCCGCGTTCTCTACCCCGGAGGGCGTCTGTTCGCTCACGGCGTTGACGGTACTCAATCAGCGAGCCGAGAACGCGATTCACCCCGCGTCAACCGGCGGACACCGACGAGCCCGACGAGCGCCGTGAGCGATCCAAGGGCGAATGCTGGTCGCTCACTACCAGTCACATCGATCACAACGCCGAGCAGCGGTGCACCCAACGCGCCGGCGATGTCGAAGAAGAATCCGAAGCTCGCAACCGAGTGGCTCCGTTCGCGGGGCTCGGTGCCGGCCATCACAAGAAGGAACAAAGCCGGATAATTGAACGCGACGCCACAGGCCAGGATCGCCGTTCCCACGTACACACCGAGAACCGTTGGCCACAGCGCAACGACGGCGAGGCCACCAGCGATGAAGGCGAAGGCGAAGGTGCTCCCCCGGCGAGCACCGAGCCGATCCGGGAGGTCGGCCAAGGTGAGCCGAATGACGATCACGATCGCGGCGTAGAACAGGAACACCGATCCCGCGGAAGCGGAACCGCCGCTGATGTCATCGAGGTAGAGCGCAAGGAATGTGGTGTAGCCAACAAAGCCGACGAGTGAGAGCGTGAGCAAGATTCCAGGGAGCACGGACGCTCGATGGAGGAACGACCGAGAGCGAGGGAGGTCGGAAGCACCTTCGATCTCGGGGGGACGCAACGGTGTGGCAAAGGCCAGCACCGCACTGATGAACGACATCCCCAGCGCCACCCGGCACACCGTCTCGAAGTCATTGCGGTCGTTGATGAACTCGCCCAAGAACGGACCGACACCCAGACCCACGTAGACCGCGAGGCTGAAGTAGCTGGAGGCTTCCCCCCGCCGATCATCGCTGGCCAGGTCCTGGGTCGCGGTGGCAGCTCCGACGAACGCTCCAGACTCGCCAACCCCGCTGACAATTCGCAAGAGAATCAACACCGGGATCGACATCCACACCGGGTAGAGAACCACCGAGATCCCTGTCACCACCGCACCGCCGACCATCAGGATCCGCCGGCCGTAGCGGTCTCCGATTCGTCCGAGGAACGGACGGATGATCGCGGCAGAGATCCCGAACGCTCCGACAACGACGCCAACCTGCTTGCTGGATCCGTCGAGGACTTCCTCCACGTAGCGAGGCAACGTCGGCAACAACATGGCGAAGCTGATGAAGTAGAAGAGAGCAGACAACGTGATGACGGCGAACCGTGGCGTCACCAGCGAAGGAGGACGATCCACGACCGTGGTATCTACGCCTCTGCCAGGCTCGATCGGCGCTTCACCCGGTCCTGACGGCGCTTCGCCCGGTCCTGACGGCGCTTCGCCCGGTCCTGACGGCGCTTCGCTCACCGCAGCGACACTATCGACCCTCGTCGAACTCCAACTCGGCCTGCGCTCAGGGTCGATCACACCCCACGACTAGGGTCGCGCCGTGGCGTCCATCCGACTCAGAGCACCAGCAGATTTCGAAGCAGGATTTGCGGCGATTCGAACCGAACTGGACGTGCCCGTCGCATTCCCCGACGAGGTGCTCGACGCTGCCGAGCGAGCGAAACCAGTCGACATCCCCCGGCTCGACGCCCGCCATCTCCGGTTCGTCGCCGTCGATCCGCCAGGCGCGACCGACCTCGACCAAGCATTCCACGCCGAGCGCCGAGAAGGCGGCTTCCGCGTGTTCTACGCCATCGCCGATGTCGGAGCGTTCCTCGAGCCGGGCGGGCTGATCGACATGGAGGCGCGATCTCGAGGCACCACCTTGTACTCACCAGATCTGCGAACGCCGCTGCACCCAGAAGTGATCTCCGAGGACCGAGCAAGCCTGCTTGCGGGAACCGACAAGCCAGCACTGCTCTGGACCATCGATCTCGACAGTTCAGGAGCCCGCGTGTCCGACCGCCTCGAGCGGGCCACCGTTCGGGTCGCCGAGGCCATCGACTATCGGACCGCGGCAGCCCGAATCCAAGCTGGCAGCGACGAATCGTTGTCGCTGCTACGGACCGTCGGCCTCCTGCGCCAAGAACAAGAAGCCGAGCGAGGCGGCGTCAGCCTCAACCTGCCTGCCCAGGAAGTGGTCGAGCGCAACGGGTCGTATGGGCTCGAGTACGACGCGTCACTGCCGGTTGAAGGCTGGAACGCCCAGATCTCATTGCTCACCGGAATCGTTGCCGGCGCCGCGATGCATGACGCTGGAGTTGGCATCCTTCGTACCCTGCCGCCCTCGCGAAAACAAGACCTGCGCCGCCTCCGTCGTCAGGCAGCCGCGCTCGGTGTCGACTGGCCAGACGACGTCGACTACGCCCGGTTCATCCGAACGATCGAGCCCGACGGTCCAAGCAAGAATGCCTTCCTCTTGAAGGCGGCTCGCTCGTTCCGTGGAGCCGGCTATGTCGGCTTCAACGGTGAGCGGCCCGATCATCCCGAGCATGGAGCGATCGCCTCGATCTACGCCCATGTGACTGCGCCACTACGACGTTTGGTCGACCGGTTCGGGAACGAGATCCTGCTGGCCCTCCATGCCGAGGAAGCCCCACCGTCCTGGGCGGTCGAGGCCCTCGACGAGCTGCCGTCGCTGATGGGTCGGGCAAAGTCCAAGGAGAGCGCACTCGAACGAAGCATGGTCGATTTCGCAGAGTCCATGGTCCTGGCACCCCACATCGACGAAGTGTTCGAAGGGTTCGTGGTCGATCTCGACGAGAAGCGCGAGCGGGCCACCATCCAGTTGTGCGACCCGGCGGTCGTCGTCCACATGAATCCGGACGGTTTCGAGTTGGCAGAAGAGGTTCATCTTCGCCTCCGCTCCGTCGACCCCGTGGCTCGCACCGTTGCGTTCACCAGGACGGATTCGTGAGCACCGAAGCGCTGGAACAGAAACTGGCGATGGCCACCGAGCTCGGTGGTGGTGAGGACGAGCCGTTCGGCCTCCATCTCGCCCTGGCGATTGCTCGCCGAGGAGAGATCGTCGCTGAGGTCTACGGGCCAACTGCAGGCTCGGATACGGCGTTGATCTCCTGGTCGATGGCCAAGAGCTTCACGCACGCCCTTGTCGGCCTCCTGGTCGGTGAGGGGCTGCTCGATCCGTCGGAGCCGGCTCCGGTCCCGGAGTGGGCGGGCGACAATCGAGCCTCGATCACGCTCCAGCAGCTACTCGAGATGAACAGTGGCCTGGCCTTCGTCGAGGACTACGTCGATGGCGAGGTGAGCAACGTGATCGAGATGCTGTTCGGCAGCGGCAAAGAAGACGTCGCTGGCTACGCGGCGTCGTTCGGACTGATGCATGAACCAGGTTCGGTGTTCAACTACTCGAGCGGCACGACCAACATCATCAGCGCGATCTGCGATCGAGCGATCAAAGAAAGCGGCCTGGCGACAAACAGCGAGGCCTTCCTTCACGACCGCCTCTTCGAGCCACTCGGCATGACTTCGGCGACCGTGCAATGCGACGGACAAGGCACGTTCATCGGGTCGTCCTTCGTTTTCGCAACGGCAAGGGACTTCGCCTCGTTCGGACAGCTCTACCTCGACGACGGCGTGATCCGAGGCGGTGACGGCCCCGACCAACGACTACTCCCGGAAGGTTGGGTTGCCCACGCTCGAACTCCGGTGCGATCGTCCGTGCCCGAGGGCCATTGGTACGGCGCGCAGTGGTGGCTGTGGGACGACAACTGCGATCCGGGGCCGAGCGGCGCTGGTTTTGATTGCTCGGACATCAATGGGTTCGCGGCCCACGGCTACGAAGGGCAGTACATGCTTGTTGTACCCGACCGCGACCTCGTCGTTGTTCGCCTGGGCAAGACTCCCACCGAACGTCAACCCGAGGTGCGCGCATGGATCGCCGACATCGTTCGCTGCTTCCCGACCAAGTGACACGGCGCGTCGCCGCAGTCGTTCTGCTCTCGATGCTGACCGCTTCGTCCTGCGGGGACAGCGGTAACGAAGACGGAGGCAGTGACGGAGACGTATCGTCGGGCACGACGGCGAGCGCGACCACAGAGAACTCGCAAACAGGCTCCGACGCTCCCTCCGAGGACTTTCCAGACGTGCTTGACGTCCAGTCCGATCAAGCCGAGGACGGCTCATGGACGTTCTCGGTCACCCTCAGCTCGCCGTATGACACACCCGAGCACTACGCCGATGCATGGCGAGTCGCCGGCCCGGACGGCACCGAGCTCGGCTTTCGACTGCTCACCCACGATCACGCCAACGAGCAACCGTTCACCCGTAGCCAGAGCGGCATCGTGATCCCCGAAGGGGTCGAGACGGTCACGGTCGAGGGCCGGGACCGCATCAACGGTTGGGGTGGAGACACGATCGAACACGATCTCTCCGAGTGAGCCCACCCGATTGGGCCAAGCGGCGCCCGTCGATCGGAGGTGGCATTGTCTCAAGGTGCGCTGTCTCAGGTTGAGCGCAGAGCGAGATACCGCTGCAAGTCCTCGCCGATCGAACCCAACAGTGCAGCGATGCGGTCATCCCCGCCGGCGATCGCCTCGACGGCCGACGGGGAGAAGAGCTCGAGCATGTCGACCGGGTCGACCCACCGATGATCGGTGTGTTCGTGACTCTGCACGACATCACCCGACACCGGACCCCGGAAGCTGAGTTGCAAGAAATCCTGACCGTAGACCCACATCGGGTAGCAGCCCACCATCGTCATCGGCCCATCGAACTCGAGCCCGGTCTCTTCTTGCAGCTCACGAATCGCCGCCTGTTGCGGGGTCTCTCCAGGATCGACGATGCCGCCGGGCATGAAGAACTGCCCAGCCATCGCCGTTCCTTCTGCTCGCTGCATCAGCAGGATGGTCCCATCAGCCCGCTCGGCGTAGATCACCGTGGACAGTGCGTAGCGGTCGAGCTCGATCCGATGCTCGACGTCGGGCGACAACGGATCGTCCGAGCCGCCTCCAGCATCGCCGGCAAGCGCCTCGGCGATCTGAGCGACGATCTCCGCGGTGGCCAACTGAGCATCGACCCGGAGTGGAGCAAGCGAGTCGATGAACTCAGCACGACGATCGATGAGAGATCGGAGTTCACCGACCTCCATCGGCCGACGATGCGACCCTTGCCCCTGGCGACGCAACACGACCTCGAGGGGAGCCTCCAGTAGAACAACGAGCGAGCGCTTGCCGAGCGCTTGGCGAACCAGTTCGTCTTCGACAACAGAGGCAGCAGCCGTGATGATTCTCGGCTCGTCTCTGGCCAGCGAACCCAGGAGCGCTGCCCGTTCGAGTTCGTGGAGGGCCGCGACGCCGTACCGATCAGCGAGGCTTCGACCGGACTCGCCGAAGAGCTGCTGGATGTCGAGGTCAGAGTCGTTCAGTGAACGATCGAGGTGCTCAGCCAGGCCACGTCCCGTCGTCGACTTCCCGACCCCCATCGCCCCGATGATGACGATGTGGGGCGGCGCCATGTCCGGAGATGTCATGGCCGTCAGTCTGCACTGATTCGCCGGCTGCGGCCGCAACTAGCCTTGTCGGCCATGCCAAGAACGATCCGTGCGACTGACCTCTACGACCTTCGATCCGTTGGGGCGGTGTCCATCAGCGGGCAACGAGTGGCTTACACCGTGGCGTGGCCCGACAACGACACTGACGAAGCTCGCTCAACGATCCACCTCCTCGAGGGCGACGAGCCACGCCAAGTGACCGATGGCCATCGCGACACAGCACCGGCGTTCTCGCCGGACGGTGGGCGGATTGCGTTCATCCGATCCGAGCCAGAGGGCAAGCCGCAGGCCGCAGTCGTTTCGATCGACACCGGCGAGGTGGAGATCGTTTCCGGCTACGAGAACGAGAAGGTCCAGCAGGTCGATTGGGTTGATGCCGATCGCCTGCTCATCCGAGCGACCAGTCGTCCCGACGAGCACGTCGGCCTCGACGACGACGAGATCAAACGCCGACCGTTGGTGACCCGCCGCCTCGACTATCGCTTCAACGGCCTCGGCACCACGCTGCACGCTCGACGCCAAGTCGACCTCGTTTTGCTCGGGGACTGCAGCCGTGAGCGCCTCACCCGTGCCGGTGTCGATCACCAGGCAGCTGCCGCCTCGCCAGACGGCTCTCAGGTGCTCGTCATTGCGGTCACCGACGACGACGGTGACATCAGCGGCGCCACTCGAGTCTGGCTGCTGTCAACCACAGGCCAGGAGCCGGCATTGCTCACCCCCGAGGCGGGCCGATGGGGCTCGGTCGGGTTCACGAGCGACGGCCGCCCCTGGGCCGGTGGCGAACCAAACCCGACCCAGCCCGGGCTGTCGAGACCCCACTTCCTGTTCGCCGACGCCTCCCCTGAGGTCTTCGGCCCTCATGACGTCAACAGCTCGGCAACGATCGGCGGCAGCGCAGGAGCGCGGGTTCAGCCCGGTGCGATCCACATGGCCGGCATCCGTGGCACGACGATCAGTGTCGACCGCTACGACGACCAGACGGGCGACTTCGAGGTGATCGGCTCGCTGGCCGA
>CAZYLX010000067.1:0-9922 GCA_964648595.1 uncultured Acidimicrobiaceae bacterium | reverse complement strand
CATCGGCCCAGCGAATGGCAAGAAGTTGCGGGCCGTCGGGATCAAGACCTGTGAGCGTCTGCTCACGCTGTGCTGCGACAAGAAGGGCCGCAAAGCGGTTTCGGACTCGACCGGAATCGGCCAGCCCGTTCTCCTCGAGTGGGCGAACCGCGCCGACCTCATGCGGATCAAGGGCGTTGGATCCGAGTACAGCGACCTCCTCGAGGCAGCCGGCGTCGACACGGTGAAGGAGCTGCGTCGCCGCAAGGCCGACAACCTCACGGCGAAGATGGTCGAGGTCAACGCAGCCCACGTGAAGAAGACCAAGAAGAGCATCGTGCGGCGAACCCCGGCGCTGAGCGAGGTCACGCGGTGGATCGAGCATGCATCGACGCTCGATCCCGTGATCACGCACTGATCTACGCGCCCTGATCATCATGGCTGCGACGCCACGACAGCCGTGATCCCCTCAACTTCGGCGCGCTCCCGCCGATTCCTGGGGCATGAACACCACGGCGACAATCACGTCTCCACCTCGGTACCGACGATCTGGTCTGCGAATGAGCTGCCTCCGATGTGAGGTCGCCTGGACCGGGTCGGCAGTCTCGACATGCTGGGTTTGCGATGGGCCGGGCCTGATGGGCCCGCCGCCCTCGGTCTACCCGACGATGGACTGAGCGGGCAGAAGTCCGAACTCCTCGGCAACCAACTCGTAGCTGCGCACCCTGGCGTGGTGATCCCACACAATGGTCACCATGAGAACTTCGTCGACGCGATACTCCGCGGCCAAGGCCTCGATACCGGCTCGAACCGTCGCCGGTGATCCAACGATTGCTGGGGGTCGACCACCGTTCACGGCAAGTGGGTTTGGTCTAGGTGAGACGCCAACAGCATCGGGTTCCGGGATCGGACCCTGCATGCCATGGGCCCGCCACGTATCGACGCTCGTGGCCAATCGCCTGGCCTCCTCGTCGGTCTCGGCGCAGATCACGCCGACAGCGATGTTCGCTTCTGGCTCGGGGTGGGCCACCGACGGCGTGTAGTCCCGCCGGTAGCTGTCGACGATGGCAACGCCGTCTCCTCCACCGAAGAAATGGGCGTAGCCCAATGGTCGCCCGAAATGGGCGGCGAAGCCAGCGGAACCTGGCGACGACGAAAGCATCCACACCGGGGGAGGGGCTGCCCGGGAACCGGGAACCGCGCGAACGCGTCCCCGGAACGGATTCTCGGCGTCGAGGTCGTCATCGAGAAACCCGATCAGCTCAGCCACCATCGCCGGATAGGCGTCGACTGGCGTGGGTTGCCGGTTCGTGGCCAGCGCATACATCGTGACTTGATCCGACCCGGGTGCTCGACCGATGCCGAGGTCGATCCGACCCTCGAACATCGCTCCGAGGGTTCGGAATGTCTCCGCGACCTTGTATGGCGCGTAGTGGCTCAGCATCACGCCGCCCGACCCGACCCGGATTCGGTCCGTCGCTGCAGCGATCTGGCCGATCAGCAGTTCCGGGGCCGATCCGGCCAGGCCGTCAGAGTTGTGGTGTTCTGCCACCCAGAACCGTCCGTAGCCAAGCCGGTCGGTGTGGCGTGCGAGATCGATGGTGTTGGCGAACGCGTCTGCAGCGTCGCTGCCGGCAGGAATCGGCGATTGATCGAGCACGCTCAGGCGGAGCTCGCAGGTCTCGGGGGTGACGTCTGCGGCGCTCATGTTCGGCGCCGGCTCATGCCCGGCCAGGCGTGTTGGTTGTGCGGCCGGGCGGAATCCAAGGTGCATCGGACCGATCTCGGAAGGCTGCGATCCCGGCGGACGCTTCGTCTGACCTGAACAAGGCGGCCGATCGTTCTGCAGTCCAGTCGAACGCATCGTCTGTCGCCATGTCCGGGACTGCAGCGATCAGCTCCTTCGCTGCTCCCAGTGCCATCGGCCCGCCACGCACGATCTTGTCGACGAAGCCGTCGACCACAGCCTCGACCTCATGAGGCGGCACGGAGCGGTTGATGAGGCCGACCTCCTCCGCACGTTGCGGGGTGAAACGCTCGCCGGTCAGAAACAGCTCGCTGGCATCGGCTCGGCGCATCTTCGGAAGACACACGACCGAGATCACAGCCGGCGCAACGCCGAGCCGTACTTCTGTGAATCCGATCTTCGCGTCGTCGCGCATGACCGAGATGTCGCAGACCGCGGCCAGCCCGACGCCACCGCCGGTGGCGTGACCGTCGATCTTGCCGATCACGGGGGTCGGTGAGGCCTGGATGATCCGGAACAGGTCGACGAAAGAACGCCCGCCCTCTTGGCTTCCCGGGGTGTCGCTCGAGAGATCAGCACCGGCACAGAAGGTGTTGCCCGTGTTCGTCAACACGATGACACGGACTTCTGGATCGCCGACAGCGACGTCGAGCTCGTCGGCCAAGGCGTTGACCAGCCCGGGTGAGAGACTGTTCTTTCGCTCGGGCGCATTCAGCGTGATGGTGGCGACTCCATCGTCGATCGACGAGATGACGGGTGCACTCGAGGGGCTGTCCATCGCCACATCATTTACCATCATCGACCATGCCGTCGATTTTCACCCGCATCATCCAAGGCGAGATCCCCGGTCGCATCCTGCACGATGACGACCGATGCTTCGCCATGCTCGACATCCGGCCGCTACATCCCGGACACACACTGGTGATCCCGAAGGAGGAAGTTGACCAATGGACTGACCTCCCGCCGGACGTTGCGTCACACCTCATGACGGTTGCTCACCAGATTGCGAAGGCCCAGAAGCAGACCATCGAATGCGAACGAATCGGCCTGCTGATCGCTGGCTTCGAGGTTCCCCACACCCACGTGCACGTGGTGCCGCTGCAGTCCATGGCCAACCTCGATTTCCGCAACGCCGACGTCTCGCCAAAGGCAGACGAGCTCGATGCCATGGCGGCACTCCTCGCACAGGCGCTGGCGCCATGACATGAGGAGCCACGATGGCCACAGAGTCTGAGCCCATGCTGCGTGCCCCTCGCCGCGACGAGATCGGCGAGCTCCACGCGCTACTGGTCGCCGCGCAGCGAGGCGACGACCTCCCCATCGTGGCTCACCTCGACGAAGTCGCCGACTGGTTCGACTCGCCGGGAATCACCCCTCGCGACGACCTCCGAGTGATCGAGATCGACGGTGCACTCGTGGCTTACGGCACGGTCGACCACTCACCAGCCGGAAAGCGTTTGGAACGAGCGATGGTGTTTGGTGGCGTCCACCCCGCATGGCGGGGCCGCGGCCTTGGGCACATGATCGTCGACTGGCAATGTCGGCGGGCCTCGCAGCGACTCGCAGGAACCGACCATGCTCTTCCGGCGTACACCGTCACGTATGTGTACGACTTCGAAGTCAGCGCCCTGCAGCTTCTTGAGGCAGCTGGGTTCCAGCGAGACCGCGTCGAGCACGAAGTAATCTGTCCGCTGAGGCAGCTTGGGCCGCTTCCTGCAATCGAGGGGATCGAGATTCGGCCGTGGGACTCGACCGATAGCGAGCCGGTCCGGTTGATCTCGAATGCTGCATTCGCCGACCATTGGGGCTCGCCGCCGCGGTCGCCTGCCGCGTGGGAGCACAGCTTGGAGTCCAACGGTTGTCGACTCGACCTCAGCCTTGTCGCAATCGACACCGCAACCTCTGAGTTCGTTGGTTTCTCCCTCAACGGGCACTACCCGGATGACCAAGCCGTCACCGGTCGGCTTGACGGATGGATCCAGAATCTGGGAACAGTCAGAAGCCATCGCAAGCGGGGCATCGCCTCGGCCCTCGTCGGACACTCGTTGCACGCGTTCGCTGGTGCCGGATTCGATCACGCGATGTTGAGTGTTGACACCAAGAACCCGTCGGGCGCCTACGGCCTCTACCTGAACCTTGGATTCGAGCTCCTCCACAGCACCGTGACCATGCGGAGAACCGTTCGTCCGGTGACAGACGCTTCACCATGAACGCTGCCGTTCGGCAGATCTAGGCGGAATCGAGCTTGGCAACGAAGTTGGTGATGGCGGTCATGAAGACGTCGTTCTTGTCGCCTGCGATCATGTGAGCCGCATCCTTGACGTCGACATATTCGGCATGGGGCACCATCTCGAGGAAGGCTTGGGCTTCGGTCTCGGTCACGAGATCGCTGAGCCGCCCCCGCACCAACATCGTGGGAATCGTGAGGCTCTTGGCAATGGACTGCGAGGCGTCGTAGCTACCTCGCTCCTGGGTCATGCTCTTCGGGCTCGTCACGAACGTCGGGTCCCAGTGCCAACGCCAACGTCCGTCCTCACCCAACCGAAGGTTCTTTGCCAGGCCCGAGGTGTCAGCTGGGCGAGTGCGGTGCGGTTGATAGTCGGCGACGGCATCGGCCGCTTCGTCGAGTGAACCGAACCCGGTGGCTGACGTTTCGGCCATGAAGGTCAGGATCCGATCGACACCGGCCTTTGCCGGTGACGGGGTGATGTCGACCAGTACCAGGCTGCAGAAACGATCGGGCGCTTCACCGATGGTCGCCAGTCCAGAGCTTCCGCCCAGTGATGCGCCGATCCAGATGACGGGTTCGCCGATCCAGTCGATCACGGCAATGTGGTCGCTGAGGAAGTCGGCCATGGCGTACTCACCGTCGACGGCCCACGAGGAGTCGCCATGGCCCCGAAGATCGATCGAGAGCACCCGATGCCCCGCGATGGCGAGTGCCTCGGCCGTTGCCCCCCACGAATGCCGGGTCTGGCCACCGCCGTGAGCAAGGACGATCGGCGTGCGCTCGCCGTCCCAGTGGTCGCCGGCGATGGTCAGGCCGCCCGGAACGGGAAGAAACGAGACTTTGGGTCGAACACGTGCCACCAGGGGAGCATGCAAGAAGTTCGAGACGCTCGCCAATTGGCGCCGATGGCCAGCCGCTCCATCCTGCGCCACTAGCGTCTGCCCATGGAACTGACCGCTGAGGAGATCCGTGTTCTTGGAGCCCTGATGGAGAAAGAGGCCACCACCCCGGATCAATACCCACTTTCGACCAACGCCCTCACCAACGCTTGCAATCAGAAGACCAGCCGCGATCCCGTTGTCGACTACGACCAGCGCTCAGTCGCTTCCACGATGTTGCTTCTTCGGCCGGCCGGGCTCGCGCGAACCGTCATCTCCGGTCGAACCGAAAAGCACCGCCATGTCGTCGATGAGGCGCTCGGCCTCAACCGCGGTGAGGTGGCGGTTCTGGCAGTGCTGATGCTTCGGGGCCCACAGGCCTCTGGCGAGTTGCGTACTCGAACCGAACGGGCCTACGGATTCGATTCGGTCGACGAGGTCGAGTCCGTGTTGGCCGGCATGGCCGATCGCCCCGAGCCCCTCGCCCGGAACCTCGGGCGCAGTCCCGGGCAGAGCCAAGACCGCTGGATCCACCTGCTCGGCGGTGTCACCGGACACGCCGTAGCCGACCCCGGTGCCGCGAGCGCTCCTTCGCCAAGCGCTCCTCTGTCCGGTGCTCCTCAAACAAACAGGGCTCCTCGAGCTGACCTCGAAGCTCGAGTGGTCGACCTTGAACGCCGCATGTCGGAGCTGGAGGCCGAGCTCGGTCTGTGAACGGTGTGCAGAGTCGGGGCGCTCAGACTTCCTTCGCGGCGAGATCGCCCATGAATGCGCCGATGGCCGGAAGCACGACGAGCCAGACCGATGCTGCGCTGGCAACGGTGATGGCCAGACCCTGACTTGGCCGAAGCAACAAGCTCGCACCCAGAAGGGCGCTCCCGGCACCAGCAGCAGCGCCATAGGGGGCAAACGCTCGCTGGCCAGCGTGCCAGGCCTCATCAGAGCGAAGGGTCGAGGCGAGTCGGAGCCCCGACACACTGTTGCGGCCGATCGTGCCGCCTGCCAGCTTCCTGCTCAACGCGATGACAAGGACGCCGGAGGCCATGAACAGGGAGGCCAGGGCAATGGCCGACGGCCACGGCATCCGGGAGTTCGCGGCGATGGTGAGCGCACCACGGTGCACTACGATCAACGCGGATTCGGACAGCATTCGGGAGAACGTAGCTCGTCGGCTCTACGATCCGAGGCCGATGTCGGAAACGGTTGTGGTCTTCAGCGGAGGGAACGCCCTCGAGCTCTGGCACCGATCCGTGCTGCCTGACGAAGCGACCGTCATCGGCGTCGATTCCGGGATCGACCGGGCCCATGAGGCGGGTTTGGCCGTCGACTTCGCCGTTGGCGACTTCGACTCCGTGACCGCACGGGGTTTGGTCGAGGCCGAACGCTCGGGCGCCGAGATTGTGCGCCATCCCACGGTCAAGGATCGCACCGATCTCGAACTTGGAATCGACCTTGCGGTCGAGCAGGGACCCCGGCGGATCGTGTTCGTTGCCATGGCCGGTGGCCGGCCAGACCACGAGCTTGCGGGTCTCATGCTGCTCGCTGACCCCCGTCTGCAGGCGTTCGAGGTCGATGTGTTGCTGCCGGCTGCGAGAGTCGCCGTTGTCCAGGACCGGCGCACGCTCACCGGTCGCGTCGGCGACCTCGTGTCGCTCATCCCCATCGGGGGGAGTTGCTTCGGTGTCTCGACAGGTGGCCTTCGCTACCCCCTCGAAGACGAGACACTTCGAGCGTCGAGTGGTCGGGGTGTCAGCAATGTCTTGGATGCGCCGGTCGCTGTTGTCTCGTTGCGGACCGGCACACTCCTCGCCTTCCAGCCGCTCCCGGAACCGGCCCGCTGACATGACCGCCCACGAGCTGGCAGCAGCTTCATGAGTTCCGGCTTGCGGCGAACGTGGGGTCAGCGTGCGGTCCTGACCATCAATGTCTTCGGCATCGTGGCCGCGCTCGCCGTTGCCTGGACGCTCCGGGCCGGAGACGAGGTGGCATCCTCGATCAACCGAGTTGAGCTGAGCGGGTCGTTGACGCCAGCCGAACCTGACGATGACGGTGAGCGGTCTTCCTTCAACGTTCTGTTGGTCGGCTACGACAGCGCCGCGAATCTGGATCCCGACGACCCGGTCGCCATCGGTCGGCAAGGCGAGCGTCTCGGGGATGTCATCATCATCGCCCGGATCGATCAGACCACGGAGACAGCAACGCTGCTCTCGATTCCCCGCGACCTGTGGGTTCCGATTCCTGGCTTCGAGGACAACAAGATCAACGCTGCGTTCCAACTCGGTGGGCCCGGTCTGCTCGTCGACACCATCGAGGAGCATCTCGGTATTCCGATCAACAACTATGTCAGCGTTGATCTCGCCGGGTTCGAGGGACTCGTCGACGTCGTCGATCATGTCGATCTCTACTTCGAGCATCCGTCCCGAGATTTCAATCCGAGCCCGCCGAGTGGTCCACCCCGTTCGATGAGCGGGTTCGCCATGCCAGAGACTGCATGTCAGGCGCTCAGCCCGGACATGGCTCTGGCGTTCGTTCGGTCGAGGAACTATCAGATCAACGTCGACGGCGAGTGGATCGATGACGGCCAACGAAGTGATCTCGAGCGGATTCGACGCCAGCAGATCTTTCTTGAATCGTTCGTTGCTCGTGCCATTGACCTCGGTGCCAGGAACCCCTTGGTGCTGGCCGAGCTGGTGAGCGCGGCAGTACCGAATCTGACGCTCGACCAGGACCTGACTCCCCAGACGCTGATCGATCTCGGGCGCACGTTCGATTCGTTCGATGCAGAGGAGCTCGATTCGTTCAGCCTCCCGACCGAGTTCGGCTTCGAACGTGATCGAACGGTCAGCGTGGTTCGGACGCTCGACGACGAGGCCGCACCGCTCCTGCGTTTGATGCTGGGCGACGCTCCCGACGAGCCAAGAACGGTCGGCATCGACCTCCGAGCGGTGTCTTCACGAAGTGACGAGGCCGATGATCTGTTCGGTGCACTCGAATCAGCAGGGTTCGACATCGAGTCACCGGTCACGGTTTCAGAAGCGCCTCAGGGCGTTGTTGTTCGCTACGGGCGAGATGGCGATGATGCGGTGGCGATCGTGGTCAACGCGCTGACCGAGTTCGGTGTCTCCGTTGATCTCATCGAGCCAGATGACAGTCTTCCCGGTCGTGAGATTTCTGTGCTGCTCGGCCCGTCCGTCGACTCACTTGGCGAGCCGGCACTCGATCCACCCAATGGGGCGTCAACGACGGTTCCAACCGATGATCAATCCGACGTCACGACGGTGACGCCAACGGTGCCGACCGAGCAAGTGGGAGCGTCGACCTCGTCAACGCCCTCGGTTCGAGCCTGCCCCTGATGGGTTCGGACTCCCTATGGGACCTACAGGCCTGCTGGGCTACCCTCATGGCGTTCGGGCGTACACCCAACGGGTGAATCGAAGGAGTTCTTTCATGGCGGATATTGCAGTGATCGGGACGGGTTATGTCGGTCTGACAACGGGTGCGTGTTTCGCCCACCTGGGGCACAACGTCGTCTGCGCCGACATTGATCCGGTCAAGATCGAGCGTCTGAAGCGGGGCGAGATCCCGATCGTCGAAAAGGACCTCGAGCGTTTTGTCAAGGAAGGCATCGAGTCTGGCCGTCTGTCGTTCGTGCTTGGCGCTCAGAACGCCTCCCGCAATGCTGAGTTCCACTACCTCTGCGTTCCCACTCCGCAAGGCGCCGACGGTGCCGCCGATCTCAGCTACCTACAGGACGCTGCGGCGGAGATCGCACCGATCCTTCCTGCCGGCTCGATCGTCGTCAACAAGTCGACAGTTCCGGTCGGGTCGACCGAGGTTGTTGCCCGAGTGCTTGCCCGCTCCGACATCTCTGTGGTTTCGAATCCCGAGTTCCTTCGTGAGGGCACCGCTCTCGACGACTTCCTGAACCCGGACCGCGTCGTGATCGGGTCCAGCGATCAGGACGCTTCGGTCAAGGTCGCTGGTCTCTATGCCAAGGTTCGGGCGCCCATCATGGTGACCGATCCGGTCTCGGCGGAGACGATCAAATACGCATCGAACGCATTTCTGGCGTCAAAGCTCTCGTTCGTGAACTCGATCGCCACGCTGTGCGAAGCAGTCGGCGCCGACGTGAACGACGTCGTGCTCGGCATGGGTTACGACACCCGCATCGGCTCCGAATTCATGAAGCCTGGCCCTGGCTGGGGAGGCTCTTGCTTCCCGAAGGACACCATTGCATTGGCTCGGATCGCCGAAGACGCTGGGTTCGACTTCAGCTTCCTCAGGGAAGTGCTCCGAGTCAACGACGAGCAGTTCGACCGCACCGCGCAGAAGGTTCTCGATGTCCTCGGCAACGATCCGGCTGGCCGTGTCGTCGGTTGCTGGGGCTTGACGTTCAAGGCGGGAACCGATGATCTTCGCCAGTCTCCCGCCATCGAAGTGCTCAAGCGTGTGGCCGCAGCGGGCGCAAAGGTTCGAGCGTTTGACCCCGCGGTGAAGGGGCCGATCGCGGAACTCCCGGATGTCGAGATCGTCGACGACCCATACGCGGCGGTCGAGGGAGCCGAGGTCCTCACCATTCTGACCGAGTGGGATGAGTTCCGCTGGCACGACTTCGACAAGGTCGCCGAGTTGATGAGCGGACTCAACATCGTCGATGGCCGGAATCTGCTCGATGTCTCAGGGCTCAAGCGACGCGGGTTCTCCTACCGCGGCATCGGTCGCTGATTCATGGCACGAGTCGTCGTCACCGGCGGGGCCGGATTTCTTGGGTCACATCTCTGTGAACGGCTCCTCGATCGGGGCGATCAGGTTGTCTGTCTTGACAATCTGCAGACGGGCCAGGTGCAGAACATCGAGGGCTTGTTCGGGCGCGACGGCTTCGAGTTCGTTCGTCATGACGTGTCCAACCACATCTGGGTTCCCGGCGAGGTCGACGTGGTCATGCACCTCGCCAGCCCGGCGTCCCCCGTCGACTTCAGCAGGATTCCCATTCAGATCCTGAAAGTGGGCAGCCTCGGAACGCACAACTGCCTCGGTCTTGCCAAGGAAAAGGGTGCGGTCTTCCACCTCAATTCGACCAGCGAGGTC
>CAZYLX010000066.1:0-10060 GCA_964648595.1 uncultured Acidimicrobiaceae bacterium | reverse complement strand
GAGTGAATTATGATACTGCGAGGCCGGGCGCCAGGCCCCAGGTCCCCGCCCATGAAGTGGCATCGAGCAATTCGGTCGCAAGTCGGGCCGCCAAACCTGAGCTGTCAGCAGCAGCGCCGATTCCGATCGCGGCGGCCACCAAGATCACGACGTTCAGATCAATGCTGTCCCTTGCCTGCCTTGGGGTCAGTGCACCAACGGCGACCGTCGCCGCAGCACCGAGAACCGCCGCCTTCATGACATCGACGACACCGGTCAACGTCAGAACGGCGACGAGAGCCAGGATCAGCAAGGAGCGTTTTGCGTTGACCGATGCGGTCGGCGGCGGCTCGGAACGCCGCTGGATGAGGAGAAAGTCGCCTCGATGCTTGTATCGCTCGCGAAACCCAGCATCGGCAACGAGAAGCAAGGAATCGCCGACCTGCAACCGTTCCTCGCCCAACCCGCCGACAACGCCTTGCCCAGAGCGATGCAGGGCGACAACCGCGGCTTGATACGTGTTGCGGAAGCCTGATTGCTTGAGCGTCCGTCCGACGAGGGGTGAACCGGCACCGATCACCGCTTCGAACCAGGCGTGTTCTCCATCGTCGAGTTTCAGGATCTGATCACCGACAGCAAGATCGAGGCCAGGCACCTTCTCGAGCTCGACCACATGGTCGACTTGGCCGGCGAAGGTCAGCACATCGCCACCGCGAAGCTGATGCTCAGGCGACACCGGGGCCGTGAGCTCACCTCGCCGCTCAACGGCAACGAGGAAGACGGCACCGAGCTGACGAAGCTCGCCGGTGGTCACGGTCATGCCATCCAGTTCGCCACCGTCAACCACCGACAACGAGATGGTGAACGGTCGTTCGACGGTTGAGTTGTCCACGCTGCCCCGGTCGGGAAGCAAGCGAGGCCCGAGACCGATGACGATCACCAGCGCGATGAGCGCGACCGGGAGGCCGAGGCGAGCGGGCTCGAGCAACCCAAACGACTCCCGGCCCGTCGCTTCGACCAGATCGGACGCCACCAGGTTGGTCGAGGTACCGATGAGCGTGAGCATGCCGCCGAGAATCGCCGCAAACGAAAGCGGCATCAGAAAGCGCGACGCGGGAACCCCGCGACGTTCAGACCAGCGGGTCACCGGACCGATGAACATGGCAACGATCGGTGTGTTGGCGACCACTGCCGACAAGGCAGCAGCGACGATGCCGAGTCGTCCCATGCCAACCGAGGTCGAGCCCTCCCCCAACACCTTCCGGCTCAGAGGCCGGAGCGCTCCCGAACGCTCGACAGCACCAGCGACAACGTAGAGCGCGGCGATGGTCGCCGGAGCAGCGGAAGAGAAGCCGGACAACGCGGTCGCCTGGTCGGCAACATCGGCGAGGTAGAGGACAAGCAACGCACCGACGACCCCGACCGGTGGCGAGACGCGGCGGGTGATCAGCCCAGCGAACATGGCGATCAAAACGCCCAGAACGATCCATTCGTCCGAGCTCATACAGCGCACTCAAAGACGCGGGGAGCGCGGGCTCCGAAGGAAAGCTGGGGAAACACCACACACCTTCCGTCGGCCGCGGTCGCCCGAACCGTAGGCAGTGCATGAAATCTGGCGGTCAGCCAAAGTCGGGGGCCCGCTTCTCCTTGACCGCAGCGACACCCTCGTGCACGTCAGTTCCGGCGAAACCGAGCATCTCGAGCGCCACCGATGCGTCGAAGGTGGGCCCGGCCAGCCGAAGCCAGTTGTTGAGCGACAACTTGGTCCATTGAATCGCCGACTGGGAGCCGGCGGCGAGGGTCCGGGCCACCTCCATGGCTCGGTCAATGACGAGGTCGTCGTCGACCGCCATCGACACCAGACCGATGCGCTCCGCCTCCTCTCCGACCAGCGGCTCGCACGTGAGGAGGTAGTACTTCGCCTTCGCCATCCCGCAGAGCAGCGGCCAGATGATGGCCGCGTGATCGCCGGCGGCGACCCCCAGCTTGGTGTGGCCATCGATGAGCTTCGCCTTCTTCCCGACGATCGAGACGTCAGCCATCAAAGCCGAAGCAAGACCTGCGCCAACGGCCACCCGCTCGATACCGGAGACGATCGGCTTCGAACAGTTGATCATGTTGTAGACGAGGTCCCTCGCCTCGCGGAACGTGTTCGCTCGAGCCTCGGGATCGGCAATGATCTCCTCGATCATTGCCATGTCACCGCCAGCTGAGTAGGCACCACCGGCGCCGTGGATCACAACGACCCGGGTCTCGGGATCACGATCGATGACCGGCCAGATGTCAGCGAGGTCGGCGTGCTTCTGACTGTCGACAGCGTTCAACTTGCCTGGCGTATCGAGAATGATGCGCAGAATGCCGGGCTCCGGCCGATCCAACGTCAGGCCAGAAAATCGTTCGTAGCGTTCCATCGTCTGGACGCTAACCGGACCCTCGTCCGCCGTCGATTGCTGCCACGCCAACGCCGATCGCTCTCAGGCCCCAGCCAGCGCGCCGATGACCCCTACGCCGTTGAACAACGCGTGGGCGATCACTGCAGGACCCAACCGGCCAGTCTTCACGACCAGAAGAGCGAGGAGCAGGCCGACGGTCCCGATCACCGAGAACAGCACTGCGGTGCCGGCCAGGCTGGGGTTGGCGAAATGGGGCAGCGTGAAGAGGAACGTCGAGCCGAACACGGCAGCCGTGGTCCCGAAGCGCTTCTCGATGGCTCGCAAGCAGAGTCCCCGGAAAAACAGCTCTTCGACGATCGGGGCGAGGACGACGGCGCTCACGAGAATGATCCAAAGGGCAGCCGAGTCAGCGGCATCAGTGATGATCTGGGTGTTGCTGGACTCATCGGCGCCCAGATCGAGGCCGACCGCGGTGCTCACCGTCCAACCCATGACCAAGGCAGCGACGAGCAGGACGATCGCCATCCCGAAGCCGGACAGAAGATCGATTGGCTTGAAACGCCACCGGAAGTCTTCGACGACGCCGTTGCCTTTCCACCGCGCAACGAGCACCGGCCACGCTCCCATGGCCAATCCTTGGGCGACCGTGGTCAGCCCCAGGAAGATGACGGCATCGCTGCTCGACAGATCGCCGTCGGCAAGCGGGTCGAGCGTGTCGAACCCCAGGATGGCGAGACCACCAATCGTGGCGACGATCACTGCGCCCATGATGACGGCGACACCAAGCAGGATGTCCCCCATCCCCCAACGTTCTGTCGGGGTCGACTCTGCCGGGCTGGGTGCCGGCTGACCTGGTAGCCAACCGACCGGCGGGGGCGGTGGGCTGGTGGGAACCACGGTGAAGTCCGGGATGGGCGGAGGGCCCGCCGGCGACGGATTCGACATCTCGGTTCTCCTCAGCCTGCCGGCCGTCAACGGTCACTGCCGGCGAGAATCGCCGCCAGTTGCTCCAAAGATCGGTAGGAATTGCCAGGAACGAAGAGATCAACATGCGGAAGTGCTGCCGCCATTCCGGCCGCGAGCGGTTCGTAGCCCGGCGATGCCTTCAGGGGATTGACCCAAACAAGCTGGTGCGTGACGCGGTGCAGGCGCTGCATCTGCTCGCCGAGCTCGTCGGCATCGCCTCGCTCCCAACCGTCGGAAAGGATGACGACCACACTCCCCCTGGCCATTCCCCGGATTCCCCATTCGTCGTTGAAGTGGGCAAGGCCGTCGCCGAGCCGAGTGCCGCCAGCCCAGTCCTGCACCTCAGGAGTGGCTCGCCGCAGGGCCGCGTCTGGGTCGCGATTGGAGAGATGTCGAGTGATACGGGTGAGACGGGTGCCCATCGTGAAGGCCTCGACTCGGTTCCGGGATGCGGTCGCGGCATGCAGGAAGCGAATGAGAGCACGGGCATAGGACTCCATCGAGCCCGAAACATCGAGGAGCAAGACGAGACGCCGCGGCCGAGACGCGGCGGTGGTGTGGGCCCATCGATAGGGCTCGCCGTGGTGACGCAGCGCATGCTGCACCGTTCGTCGAAGATCCGGCTTGTCACCTCGCCCCTTGGTCGGGACTTGCCGCCGGCTCCTTCGGGTGTGGTTCGTGAACCGGAGCCTGGCCATCAGCTGGGTCAGCTCGGCCAGTTCCTGGTCGGTGCAGTCCGAGAAATCTTTTTCGGTCAGAATCTCGACTCGGCTGAACCGCAAGGCCTGGATGTCTCCCGGCGGCTCCCCCTCGTCATCGCCATCCGGCGGTTCTTCGCCGTCCTCTTCGAGATCAACCGCGAGCGTGATCGGTGGAGGTGTTCCCTCCACCCGCACGTTCTCAGGATGGCGCTGTTGCCAATAGATGGCGAAGGCCGTGTCGTAGAGAGGAATGTCCTCTGGGCGTTGGACCAGCGTCGCTCGCCCGGCCCAGAACACCGATGCTCGATTCGCCATGCCGACCAGCCCGATGGCATCCGCGAAATTGATGGTCGAACTCGCGGGCACTCGAACCCCGAGCCCCCGGAGCACGCGGGCAAACCCGACAGCCATGCGCTCAGCAGGATCACTGGGGAGCTCGACGTCGGGCGGGAAGACGGTCATCCACCACCGCGCAACAGCGCCGCCTGCACCATCTCTTGTATGCCTTGCTGGCTGACCCGTTGCTGATCCTCGCGGTACTTCAGCACGGTGCCGAGCGTGGCCCGCACCGTCTCCTCGTCGAGTTCGGTCCGCCCGAGGGCGGCCAGCGACAGCGCCCAATCGATCGACTCCGCGACGCCTGGCGGCTTGTAGAGACCAAAGCCTCGGACCGATTCGACCAGGGCCGCGACCTGCCGCGCCAGCGGTTCGCCGACTTCGGGGGCACGCAGTCGAACAATGGCGACTTCTCGCTCAAAATCGGGGTGCTCGACCCAGTGATAGAGACAGCGGCGCTTCAGCGCGTCGTGGACGTCGCGGGTGCGGTTCGACGTGAGGATGACGATCGGGGGGACCTCGGCGTGGATCGTGCCGATCTCGGGAACCGTGATCGTGTAGTCGGAGAGAGCTTCGAGCAGGAAGGCCTCGAATTCGTCGTCGGCCCGGTCGACCTCGTCGATGAGGAGGACGGGTCGAGCTCCGTCGGTCGGCGAGAGCGCTTCGAGGAGTGGTCGACGAATCAGGAATCGCTCGTCGTAGAGCTCGGCCTCGAGATCGACCTCGGCATCGCCGGCCCGTCCGCTGGCTTCCGCGGTCCGCAGGTGGAGAAGCTGGCGCGAATAGTCCCACTCATAGACCGCTTGAGACGCGTCGATGCCTTCGTAGCACTGGAGACGAATGAACGGGCCGCCGGACCAGCGACTCAGCACCTTCGCCACCTCGGTCTTGCCGACGCCGGCCTCACCCTCGAGAAAGAGAGGCCGCTGCAGGGTGATGGCAAGGAAAATGGAGGTGGCGAGACCGTCGTCTGACATGTAGTCGTGCGCGGCCAGGGCCGCCTTGACGTCCTCGACACTCTTGACCGAAACGTTCGAAGTCACTCGGGGAGACTATCCACACCGGTCCCCGCACCAAGAACGCGCCAACTGGTGGTGCAAACCGTCGCCTGAGCGACGGCTCGCACCACCAGTTGCGATCAGCTCAGAGATTCATCGAGCGCTCGACCGACCAGCACCCGCGCGAGGTGTGACCGATACTCGGCATCGCCGTTCAGATCCTCGGGAGGGGTCAACCCTTCGGCGGCGACAGCAGCGGCGTCTGCCGCCGACGCTCCCCCGGCCAAGGCGGCCTCGACCGCAGCAGCCCGCAGAGGCGTGTGGCCCATGTTCACCATCGCAACGCTGGTAGAACCGTTGCTGACCGCAGCGACGCCGACGATCGCCCAATCCTGAGCTCGTCTGTTGAATTTCTGATAGCTCCAGCCCGCGGTTGGCACCTTGGGTACTCGAATCTCGGTGAGCATCTCGTCGGCGGTCAAGGCGGTCTCGAGGAATCCCGTGAAGAAATCAGTGGCGGCAATCTCCCGCTGACCGTTCGGCCCCTTCGCCACCAACGTTGCATTGAGGGCCAAGATCGCGGCCGGTAGATCCGACGCTGGATCACCGTGAGCGAGCGAGCCGCCGATCGTCCCCCGATGGCGGACCGACGGGTCACCAACCTGAGACGCCACATGGGCGAGGATCGGCGCCTGTTCGGCCAGCATCGAGCTTGTCTCCACCGCCATGTGGCGGGTGAGCGCTCCGATGGCGATGTGATCGCCACCATCGTTGATGTAGCTGAGGTCGCCGATCCGGCCGATGTCGATGACGACTCCGGGTGCTGCCAGACGGAACTTCATGAGAGGGATCAAACTGTGGCCCCCGGCCATGAGCTTGGCGTCGTCGCCGTGCTCGGTGAGCGCCGCAATGGCGGCGTCGGCATTTTCTGCTTCGACATAGTCGAACGCTGCGGGGATCATGCTCCACCTCCACTGTTGGACGAACTGTTGATCGCCTTCCACACCCGCATCGGGGTGGCCGGCATCGCGATGTCTTTGACGCCGTGGGGACGAAGCGCATCACAGACTGCGTTGATCACTGCGGCTGCGCTGCCGATCGTTCCTGCTTCGCCGACACCTTTGACGCCCAGCGGATTGCTGGTCGACGGCGTTGTCGTGAAGCCGGTCTGGATCATCGGCATCTCAGTTGGCGAGGGCACGAGGTAGTCGAGGAAGGACGGGTTCTTGCAGTTGCCGTCGCCGTCGTACTCAGCCCCTTCGAACAGTGCTTGGGCGACACCTTGCACGATGCCCCCGTGCACCTGACCCTCGACGATCAGGGGATTGACCTGATTGCCGCAATCGTCGATGGCGATGTAGTCCTTCAGGACGGTCTCACCCGTGTCCTCGTCAACTTCGACAACGGCGACGTGCGTGCCGAAGGGGAAGGCGAAATTGGGCGGGTCGAAGACCATCTGCTCGTTGAGGTTCGGCTCCATCCCGTCTGGCAGGTTGTGCGCCGTGAACGCTCCGAACGCGATCTCCTGAATCGCCGTCGACTTGTCAGGCGAGCCCTTCACCGTGAAGGCGCCGTTCTCGAACTCCAGATCGTCTGGGTTCGCCTCCAACTGGTGGGCAGCGATCAGCTTGGCCTTGTCGATCACCTTGTCGCAGGCCATCGCGATGGCAACACCGCCAACCGAGAGCGATCGCGATCCATAGGTGTCGAGCCCGAGCGGGCTGATCGCCGTGTCAGAGTGCAACACGGTGACGTCAGCCGGATCGACGCCGAGCTTGTCTGCGACGATCATGGACCAAGAGGTCTCGTGCCCTTGACCATGGGGCGTCGAACCGGACACCACTTCGACCTTGCCGGTCGGCAAGAGCCGGACAGTGCCCGCTTCCCAACCGCCGGCGCCATAGTTGAGGCCGGCCAATGCCCGACTCGGAGCGAGCCCACAGATCTCGACGTAGGTACACAACCCGATGCCGAGCTGTTTATGCTCTCCGGCGTCTCGACGGCGCTGCTGTTCGGCTCGGAGCTCGTCGTACTTGGCCATCGCCAAAGCGGCGTCGAGGTTCGGCCCGTAGTGACCTGAGTCGAACACGAGTGTCGAGGCGGTTTCGAGATCCTCGAACTTCTCGCCACCGGCCAGATAGTTGCGGCGCCGAATCTCATCGGGCCCAACACCCACCTCATAGGAAAGCAGATCCATCATGCGCTCGATGGCGTAGCTCGCCTCGGGTCGGCCGGCGCCGCGGTAGGCGTCGGTCGGAGTGAGGTTGGTGAAGTAGCCGTCGCAGGTGAAGCCGAAGGCCGGCACGTCATAGACGCCGGTGTAGAGGAAGCTGCCGAGCAGCGGGACACCGGGGGTGATCAGCATCATGTAGGCGCCCATGTCGGCGTCGAGGTGGACCCTGATGCCGAGAATCTTGCCGTCGGCGTCGGCGGCCAGCTCCATGTGCTGGTTCTGCCCTCGACCCTGGTGCGTCGAGAACGCCGCCTCGCTACGAGTCTCGGTCCAGCGAACAGCCAGACCGAGTTTGTTGGCCAACGTGACCGCCAGGAGTTCATCAGGGTTGACGTTGAGCTTGGCCCCGAACCCGCCACCGACGGCCGGTGCAATGATCCGAAGCTTGGACTCAGAGATCCCCGTGGTCGCCGCAATCATCACCTTCAGAATGTGAGGGATCTGGCTCGAACTGTAGAGAGTGATCTCACCGCCGGCGGGCGACGGGATCGCCAAGACACCGCGAGGCTCCATCGCCGAGGGAATCAAGCGCTGCTGGACGAAATCGGCGGTCACGACGTGGGCCGCTCCGACGAACGCTGCGTCGACAGCTGCCGGATCTGGCTCGAGGGCCCAGTGGTATGCCTTGTTGGTTCCGAGGTCGATGTGGGCCAGCTTCTCGCCGGCGACCGCTTCGTCGAGGCTCGACACCGCAGGGAGCGGCTCGTAGTCGACGACGACGGTTTCGGCGGCGTCTGCTGCCTCGTAGCGGGATGCGGCAAGCACAACGGCAACGATGTCGCCGACGTGGTGTGCAACTTCGGACGCCGCCGGGAAGTGAGGCGGGTTCAACATGTCGTCGGTGACCGGCCAGGCGCACGGCAGCGGGGCTACCCACAGCCCCATCTCTTGAAGCTGACTGCCTGTGTACACCGAGTGGACGCCCGGCATCGAGGCTGCATCGCTGGTGTCGACGCCCAGGATCTTGGCGTGGGCCATCGTGCTGCGCACCATGCCCATCCATAGCTGTCCGTGGACCTGGATGTCGTCGACGTACTTACCCTCGCCGGTCAACAGCTTGGGGTCTTCCTTGCGTTTCATGGGTGTGCCCATCACGGCGGTCATGACGTAACTCCTGCTGCGGTCTGAACGGACTTGACGATGTTGTGGTAGCCCGTGCAACGACACAGGTTGCCTTCGAGCCCCTCGCGGATCTCGGTCTCCGACGGGGTCGGATTCTCTTTGAGCAGTGATGTCGCTGCCATCACCATCCCGGGAGTGCAGTAGCCGCATTGCAGCCCATGGCACTCCATGAAGGCTGCCTGCATCGGATGCAGCTCGCCGTCAGGCGAAGCCATTCCTTCGATCGTCGTGATGTCGCTGCCACGCACCTGCACAGCGAGCATCGTGCACGACTTCACTGATTCACCGTCGATGTGGACCGTGCAGGCACCGCATGACGACGTGTCGCAACCGACGTTGGTGCCAGTGAGGCCCAAGTCTTCACGAAGGAAATGCACCAACAGCGTCCTGGGCTCGACGTCAGCGCTTCGCGCCGAACCATTGACCGTTACCTCGACCTCCACAGGTCCCCCTTTTGTTAAGCCTCATGCTCTGTCGACCGTCCGACTGGCGAACGACCGTCGCAACCACCGGCAGTGGTAGAAGTCACATCGTTCCACACCTAGCGTTGGCGCGCTCGGCGAGCAAGCGGAGTCTTGAGCGGGGATCCCCGGCGCCGTGTTCAGCCGGCAGCCGGAGCAATCGTCAGGGCATAGGGGCGGATGCTGTCGACCGCTGCCGCCCCGCCGGCGGCATCCGTCGACAGCGTGAAGACGACCAGTTTGTCGTCCCACAGCCCGAAGGTCTGAAAGAATCGAATTTCTGTCCCCGCCTGAACGGCGGTGTACTCGAGGGAGCCGAGCTCAGGGTGATTGGTACCAGCCAGCACCGTGGAGTCGATGAGGCTGAACCCCTCGAACTGCTGCTCCAGCTGACCGATGCTCGCCTCGAGAACAGGATCGAGCGGCGTCGAACCAGAAACGTCACTGGTGACGATGTTGACGTTTTCGGAAAACGCCGCTGTCTCGACACCGGTGAACCAGCCTTGAATCCCGTCCGGGAAGACCTCGGAACCATCGGTCCAGTTCGGGGCCAAGAGGAGCGAGTAGAGCCCGTTCACATCAGTGAAGAGCACGCCGTCGGCCGGGCCGGTCATGGTGGCTGCTGCCGCGGTCGTCGAGGTCTCAGCCACCGTGGTTGTCGTCTCCTCCACGGTGGTCGTTGTTGTTTCCTCGACGCCCGCCGCGGTCGTCGAGGTCTCAGCGGCGGTTGTTGCCACGTCCTTTACCTCAGTGCTCGCTTCGTCGGAGCCACCACAGGCCGCAATGAGTAGCGAGGCCGCAACGGCGGCAGAGACGGACTTGTGCAGAGAGCGAGCCATCCCAAACACTATTCCGCCGAGCGGCGCCGGAG
>CAZYLX010000065.1:0-10105 GCA_964648595.1 uncultured Acidimicrobiaceae bacterium | reverse complement strand
AGGCAACCGCTCCGGCCGTTGTGACTGGCCGATAGCTGCCACCTAGTGTCTCGTGGTCGCCGTACTCACCGGCGACTTCACCGTCGCTGTCATCGTCGGCGCCACTGATCGAACTGCACGGGAGCATCATGAACAAGGTCACTACCGATCCGGAATCCGTTGGCATGAGTCGTGCTCGGCTCGAACGAATCGCACCGGCCTTGCGCTCCTATGTCGATCGTGGCGATATCGCCGGTTTCAGCACGCTGGTCAGTCGACGGGGCAAGATCGTGCACGCCGAGCAGCACGGGCATCGGGACCGGGAAGCTGGTCTCGACATGACCGAGGACACGATCTTCCGCCTCTATTCGATGACGAAACCGATCGTGTCGACCGCACTGATGCTGTTGCACGAGGAGGGCAAGTTCCAGCTGGAACATCTCGTCGCCACCTATCTGCCGGCATTCGCCGACACGAAGGTCATGGCGCCCGACGGCTCCCTGGTCGACCAGGCCCGCCCAATGGAGGTCCGCGACCTGCTGATGCACACCAGCGGTCTCACCTACGACTTCATGATCGACACCCCAGTCGCCGCGATGTACCGCGACGCAAGAATCATGAACGACGCCGGCCGCACGCTCGAAGAGTTGGTCGACCAAGTGGCGGGGCTTCCACTGGCGTCGCAACCCGGTGAACGCTGGCACTACAGCGTCGGGATCGATGTTGCCGGGCGATTGATCGAGGTTCTGGCTGAGCAATCGCTTGGCGACTTCCTCCAGGATCGGATCTTCGGCCCGCTCGGCATGACCGACACGGGCTTTGGTGTCGCAGAGGCCGATCTTGATCGGCTGGCTGCGATGTACGGTCTTCCTGATCTAATCGGGCGCGGCTTCGAGGCGGCCAAACTGCTGGACGCCGCCCTCAGCGGATTCAACGAGCGCATCGACGTGTCAGAGACGTATCCGACGGGAACACCTGACGTGTATCAGCGCGGTGGTGTCGGCTTGTTCTCGACCATCTCGGACTACTGGCGGTTCGCGCAGATGTTGGCGAACGGCGGCCGGTTGGACGGTGAGCAGATTGTCGGACGCAAGACGCTCGAGCTCATGCACAGCAATCACCTCCCGGCGGCGCTGTTGCCATTCGACCTTCTCGGGCGGCCGAACGAGGGCATCGGATTCGGGTTGGGTTCTCGCGTGATGATGGACGTGGCCAAAAGTGCCGGTACCGGATCTGTCGGTGAGTACGGGTGGGCCGGTGCAGCAAAGACCAACTTCTGGGTCGATCCGGCCGAGGAGCTGGTCGGAGTATTCATGACCCAATACATGACCGGTGTGTTGCTCCCCGATCGCGACTTCCGATCGCTGGTCAACCAAGCCATCATCGACTGACCATCTGTTCGGTCCTCACCCGAGCAATGCGTCGTGCCTCTAGCTCGTCATGTGCTGCGAACGTTGAACTGGTCGTGGCGAATGGCGACGGCATCGACCTCGGCGTCCGACGGAGGAACCCCGCGTCCATACAGAGCCGCCATCTCCCGGAAGTACTCTTCGCGAGCGACCCCTGGTGTGAAAATGATGAGCATCCGAGCGGGAACGTCGCTCGGATTGCTGAAACCGTGCAGGCCGTTACGTGGAACGAATGCAAAGTCGCCAGGGCCGGCAAGCTTGTTCGTGTCGTCGATTCTGAGCTGGACCCGGCCGTCGAGGACGTAGAACGACTCGGTGAACGACGTGTGATAGTGCGGAGCCGCTGTTCCGGCGCCAGGAGCCACCTCGATCTCGAAGAGGCCGAACTCGCCCTCGGTGACGGAGCCGGGAGCGATGAACCGTGGGCCGCGCGACCGTGATTGGTCGGCGTGCGGCTGTTGCTTCAACGGGCGAAAGACTGCTGATGACCCGGGTGCTGTCACAGCGCCTTCTCGATTCGTGTCGCCATGAGGCGTACACTAATCGCCGCTTCCTCCCAGCACGAGTGGGGCCTCCGCCGTTGGCGGCGCTCCGTTGTCCGTCGAGGCTTTTGTCCCGATTCTGTCTTTTTGGTCGTTGACGGGCAGAATGTCGTCCGATCAACGGCGTGTGGACTCGTTGGTGGAACCTTCGATGGAGGTGGTGGCAATGAAGACACATGAACGGACGCAGCTACGCAGCGAGAAGGTGTGCTGGCCGGTCGGTGTTGTCATGGGGCGCCTGGTCTGGCGTTTTGACGATGCGCTCCTGCACATCGAACTCCCAGAGGACGTCGAGCCCGCTTTCAGCCTTTGACGGGCCTGATGAATTGCGAGACTGATCAATTGTTCGAGCGCCACTCACCCAACTCGGAGTAGAACTCCTGGCGGGGAGGGCCAGCGTGCCTGATGAAACAGTGATGACCCAGAGCGAGCTGGCCGAGCTCGAGCACCTGGTCCTCGCAGCGCTCGCCGCGAACGACACTTCTCGACTCCACGTGATCGGCTACGGCGAGATCTCGGTGGCGTTGGGGTGGCCGGTTGAAGAACCACGCTTCGTCTGCAAGCGCACTCCGTCCTTCACGCCCCAACAGTTCGCTCGGTATCGCGACGGCGTCATCTCCTACATCCATCAACTCCGGGCCAGCGGTCTGCGGGTGGTCGACACGTCAGTCATGTCGGTCGATCGAGGCAACCGAGTGCAGGGTTATGTGGTCCAACCGTTGCTCGATTCGACAACAATTGGCCACAACGTCCTCAGCGCCTCGGTTCCGGTTCCGGATCATCCGTTCCTGGGCGCGCTCTCTGACGTCATGGGCATCGTGACCCCGAACCTCAGCGTTGATGCTCAGGTCACGAACTTCGCGTTCGATGGCACCGACCTCACCCTGATCGATGTTGGGACGCCGTTCGTCTGGGACGATGGAGGCTCGCTGTTGTTCGAGATGGAGCCATTCACCCGAATGGTGCCGGCCCTCGTTCGTCGCTCGGTCGTCCGAGAGATGAACACTGCGGTTGAGCGTTGGCGTGATGGCCGAGGGGTGGCTCTTGACATCGCTGCCAACCTTCATCGCCAGGGTCTGCATGAGTGGGTCGACCCGACCATCACCGCCATGAACCAACGCTGGGACTGGTCAGCCCCAATCGAGGCCGCCGAAGCTCAGGCGTTCTACGAGGAGGATCTGAAGACCTGGCCTCGGCTCAAACGATTGCAGGCAGTCGAGCGTTGGTGGCAGCAGGCGGTCCGCCGGCGGCACTATGACTATTTCATTCACAGCACGTTCGCAGACCGACCTGGCAACCCCTGAGATTGTCGGGGGCAGCGGCTGTTGGTGGGTGGTGGCCAGAAACCGTGTCTGGCGGCCGACTCGCTGATCGGAGCCGTCAGCGGCCGATTGGTGACCACCGGCCGAGGGCGGCGCCTCCGACCAGTCCGAGGATCGGGAGTGCAACCACCAGCAAGCTGCTCAGTGAAATGGTGCCGAGCATCATGAGGTCGAGAGCGAGGAAGAAACCGAACAGCAATCCGCTGATGGCGCCCAGGACCGGCCGACCTTGTTGGCGGGGTTGGGCTGTCGCCGATGTTGTGGTCATCATGCACCTCCAGCTCGAGCAAAGAGCGCTCCGACGAGCCCGAGGCCGGAGAGCACCGTGCCGACAACGGAAGCGACAGCGAGCGGGCTGTCGAAGAAGTCGCCTTCGAGTTCGACCGTGATCGAACCCTCACAAACGAATCCGACGTCGTTGTGGACACCACTCACCGTGAGTTCGGTGCCTCGAGGAAGCCACGATGGAAGGTCCCAGTCGACAGATCCCGACTTCGTGACCAGATCGCTGTCGGGTTCAGACCAGGTCCAGTCGTCGAAGACGGAGACTTTGGCGCCGAGGGGGCCATCGATGTAGACCTCGCCGCTGATGGGCCGGGGTGGAGTGACCGATCCGGTGACCGCCCCCGAGTACTGGGCTGATCCCGACAACGGAATCTCGTAGACCCCGCTCCAGACATAAGGGTCGACGACGACGCCGTTCGACAGCGTCGCTTGCGCCTCACATGGCCCGGTTGCGTTTGGTGGTTCGGTCTGAGCGCCGGCCGGAGTGGATGCCAGGAAGATCACGGCTCCGACGGCCATCGCTCGAGCGAGATGGCGGATGACAGGTGACATGAGGCGAGTATGTCACTGAGGGAACAGGGCGCTCCATGGGCCGAAGTCCCTTTCACCCATCGGCGTGTGCTGGGACATTCACGAGGCCGAGACTGGGGTTCAGGGCGGTCACGTCCATCTCGGGCTTGCGTTGGAGGTCGCCGTCGATGTAGGTGTCGACAGCCGCGTGCTCGGCGTAGAACGCAACGAGACCAGCGAGCTTGGCGGCCTCTGGGACCGGCCGTTCGTAGCCCCAGACCACATCAGCCAGCTGTTCTGCCTCGTCGCTCGACACGTGCCACCAGTCGGCGAGGCCCTTGTATTGACAGCCCGACGATGTCGGTGACGGCACCAGCCGGGACCAGTCAACGTCGGCCCGAGGGACGTACCACCGCTCGGGAAGGCCGGTCTCGGTCACCAATCGGGGCCGATCGGAGCTCGCAACGACTGTTCCGTCGACGGTGATCTCGATGTGTCGACTCGATTCAACGACGTCGACCCGCCGAAACGGATCACGTGGATGGAACGAGATCTGTTCGTCCTCCTCGAACCAGGCATCCATCTTGTCGAAGTCGAACGAGACCAGGCCCTCCGCAGGTCCCTGGGTGTAGTGGCGTCCGACGACGTCTGTCACCGACGTGGTCCGAACCGGGTGGTACCGGCCGAACGGATCCGAGCCCTCGGTCGCCTCGTCGCTCGTCAGGTCGGACCACCTGACGTCATTGGTCGGCATTAGGTAGCCGGGATGGCGACCGGTGGCGTAGGCCAGATGGGCGCTGATGGTGTCCGCCACGAGGCTGCCTGCGAAGAACACCCGAATCCGCTTGGGCGTGCGATCGATTCTGATCTCTGGCTGTGTGTGACTCGGCGGAGGAGGAGCAGGTTGGTCGAGTGGCGCTTCTGCTGTTGTTGTCATGCTTCGAAGATGACGGAGAATGGCTGCTCCCGCATCGCCCGAGATCAGTGATCACCCCTTCGCCGGGTCGTCGAGCAACCCCAACTCGACGGCGCGGGCAACGATCTCATCGCTTCGGCCGGTGACACCGAGCTTGTGGCGCAGCGATGTGAGGTGGGTCTTCACGGTGTTCTCAGAGACGAAGAGCTGCGCGCCGAGTTCCTTGCGCGACAACTGGTGAGGCAACAAGTGCAGCACAGCGAACTCTCGCTCGCTCAGCTCGACCGGCAAGGCGTCATTGGCACGCTCGAAGCGAGTCTCGTTGCGGGCCTTCCGGATGAGCTCGGTCAGCGGGGGAGCATCGTTTGCTGCCAGCAACGTGTCAGCCTCCCGAAGCCACCGACGGGCTTCGTCGGAATGGCCCTGAGCGTGGGCGACCCGAGCCTGTTGACACAACGCCATGATCACAAGCAGCGGCTCCGATGCGGCGGTTGCGATGCCCCTGGCCTGTTGTGCGAGGGCCGCGGCATCTCCGACCTGGCCGCGGGTCATTGCCACCTGGCACTTGACCAGCAACGCTGTCACTGGCTGATGAAATCGCTCGAGCGTCGGACTCGTCACCAATGCCAAGGCCTGATCGGCATAAGCATCAGCCTCGTCGACACTGTTCTCGCTCAGTGCCGACGCTGCGGCGAGGCCGGAATAGCCGATCATCACCGATGACTCGTTGGCCGTTCGTTGACCGGCCGACAGGGCTGCTGTTGCCGTCTCGGCCGTCGGCTGTCCCGCGATGACTTCGGCCATGCTGAGAGCGGCGTAGACGAAGGACCAGTCGAGGTCACCGTGGCCCGATTCGGGGACCGAGGCGACCGCCCGCTGAGCTTCTTCGAGTGCTTGTTCCAGGTCTCCCAGATGTCGTGCGAGGTGGGAACGAATGGCGTGCACCTGGGCGACGTGGGACGGTGTGGCCGCCTCCCCTTCTGGGAGGAGAAGCCATCGCTCGACACTCTCGTACCGACGAATGTTCAACAAGGCCCAAGCGGCCATGAGCCGGAGCTCAGGGTCGTCGAGGCACCGCTCGAGGCCGTAGACCTCGAGCCACGAGTTCGCCGTTGCCATGCGGCCCGCTTGGCCGTACGCGCTGAAGTGCTCCTTGATCGTTCGCAGGGCCAAGTCGCTGTTCCCGGCAGCGGTCGCATGCTCGATCACTCCCGTCGGGCTGTCGTGTTGGAGGTACCAGTCGGCGGCCCGCTGGTGCAGGCCGGCGAGCACCGCAGGATCGAGTTCCTCAGCTCGCTGGCGAAGGAACTCGCGGAACAGTCGGTGGTAGCGGTAGGTGTTGGTCGCAGGGTCAACGAGATCGGTGAAGACCTGTGAGCGAGCCAGCCCCCGCAACGTTGCCAAGCTTCCCGGCTGCCCGATCATCAGATCGGCGAGGTCGGGAGTGACCTCCTGGACCAGGCTCGTTGCGGTGAGGAAGTACTGAAGATCGGGACGAAGTGAGCCAAGGGCCTCGGCAGAGAGGAAATCGGCGATGTCGTTCCGACGGTCTCCGAGGGCATCGAGCGCCTGCTCGGCGGGAATCGAGGAATCGATGGAAACGGCCAGGAGTCGAAGCGCCGTCGCCCAACCCTCGGTCCGCGCGACGATTCCCTCGACGGTTTCGAGATCCAGGCCGCCGAACACTGCGCCCGCTTCATCAACGGTGAACGCAAGATCCTGCGAGCGGACTTCGGTCAGGGTTCGATGGGCTCGAAGCCGCCCGATTGGTAATGCCGGGTCGACTCGCGACGTGATCACGACCCTGAGATTCGAGGGGAGATGAGAAACGACTCGGCCGAGGGTCTCGTTGGTGTTGGCATCGGTGATCTCGTGGAGATCGTCGAGCACCAGGATGAGTTTGCCTTCTTGATGCTCGACGAATGCGAGGATCTCATCTGCTGTTGCATCGAGGCGGTCTGCATCCAGGCGCTCGATCAATTCGTCGAGCTCGGCGCCGTCGCCCATGACGGCGGCTCCGAGATGTGTCCAGAACCGGACGGGATCATTGTCGGCTCTGTCGATGCTCAGCCACGCAACAGCATCGGTTGATGCTTCGATCGCCTGGGATACGAGGGTGGTTTTGCCGTAGCCGGCCGGGGCACTCAGCAACCAGACACTGGCATGGCTACCTGCGAGTCGATCAACCAGCCGGTGACGCACCACTGAATCGGCATGCAACGTCGGGGCCATGAGTTTGGAACGTAGGTACCGGACAGGCATGTCTCAGTATCACCTGTGCATGAGCATTCGTACGCCGGGAAACGGGTGAACGGCCGATATGGGCGATGCCGCTGCCGCCCCGGAGCCTCAGAATGTTGATCGTCCAGCAGGCACCGTTGCCGAGAGGACGACCACTCAGCTCTCAGATTCAAAAGACAAGGACCATCATGAACTCCACGAAGACTGCACTCGTCACCGGCGCCACCTCAGGCTTGGGCTTCGAAACCGCCATCCATCTTGCCAACGAGGGATACGGCCGAGTGATCATCACTGGCCGCTCGATCGAGCGGGCGTCAGCAGCGATTGCCGCCATGGTCGAACGCACCGGTTCTGATGTGTTCCGGCCGCTCGCTCTCGACCTCAACAGCACGCAAAGCGTCAAGACGGCCAACGCCGAACTCGGTCGATCCGGTGAAGCGATTTCGACGCTGATCCTCAACGCCGGCATGGTCGGCGGATCGAAGCTTGTCCGGACGGAGGAGAACGTCGAGATCACGTTCGCCTCTTCCCTGATCGGCCACCACCAATTCACGATGGGATTGATCGACTCCGACCTGCTCGCCGCAAACGCTCGCATCGTGATCGCCGGCTCGGAGGCGGCCCGCGGCGACGTTCCGACGTTCACCCCCACCGACCTTCCGTCGTACGCAACGAAGAGCTTCGGCGGTGATTTGGAAGCAGCAGCGACGAGCTTGATTCGTTTCGACGGGCCGCTCAAGTACAAGCCAGCCGATGTGTATGCCACCGCCAAGTTGTTCGTCGCTTGGTGGGCGTCGTCACTCGCCGAGCAACTTCCTGAAGGCACGACGATCAACGCCGTCTCGCCCGGTAGTGCTCCTGGCACCGATGCCGGGCGGAACGCGAACTTCTTCATGCGAAACATCATGATGCCGGTGATGAAGCGTGCCCCGAAGCGACTCGGGATGGCGGCTCCGGTCTCCGTTGCTGCGGAGCGGTATGTCGATGCGTCCCGATTCGGGCCAGAGGTCACTGGGCAGTTCTTTGCGTCGGCGCCGAAGAAGATGACGGGCCCACTCCACCGGGTCGACCTGCCTCACGTCATGGACAAGAAGAGTCGTGACGCTGCTTGGAACGCGACAGCTTCGGTCGCTGGTGCTGTCGGAACCCCCGCCTGAGCGATCGGCGGGCAGCGTCTTGATCTAGCCGTATTGAGCATGGACGTTGATGACGGAAAGCCGCCCGGCGGTCAGGCGGCGACCTCGGCTTCGGCTGCGAAACCGGCGAGAGCGTCACGCAGCTGAGCGTCGAGCTCGGAGTTGCTGAGCGACCCTGTCTCTGAATCGAAGTTCTCTCCGAAACTCGGAATGGACAGACTGGCCTTCAGGTCATTGCCGAAGAACGGAGCAGAAGCGATCGCAGCCTGGAGGGTGTTGCCTGCGCCACGGGGGCCCGGCGACGTCGAGAGCATGACTGTCGGCTTGTTCTGGTAGACGCCTATGTCGATGCGCGATGCCCAATCGAAGATGTTCTTGTAGGCCGCGGTGTAGGAGCCGTTGTGTTCGGCAAACGAGATCAGTACGCCATCGGCCTGGCCGATCTTTTCGAAGAAGGCGTGCGCCAGCTCGTGGATGCCGTTGTCGTTTTCACGGTCGATGCTGAAGATGGGCATCTCGTAGTCGTTGAGATCGATGGTTTCCACGGTCGCCTCGGGAACGAGGCCGCTCTCGATGAGTTGCGCGGCATAGCGGATGAGCTGCTTGTTGATGGACTGCTTGCTGCTTGTGGCGGCAAAGGCGAGAATCTTCATGGGTTTGTTCTGTGGCTTTCTTGGGTTGGCGGTCGGGAGAGTTGTCAGAGCGTGCCAGTGGCAGGAATCGATCCCATCCGACCGGCCTTGAAATCGGTGATTGCTTCGTGGATCTCGGCCTCGGTGTTCATCACGAACGGTCCGTATCGAACCATTGGCTCGTTGATGGGTTCGCCGGTGAGCACGATGCAGTCGAGCGGCCCGGTGACATCTTGGGGAGTGGCAAGGGCGATGTCGCCATCGCTGCGTTCGAACACGGCCAAATGGTGCGCATCGAGCCGGGTGTGGTCTTCGCCGACGACGCCGACGCCATCGAACGCATACACAGCGGCGGTGTTTCCGGGTGCGGTGGGAATCCTCAGGGATGATCCCGGCTGGATTGTGACACGGGCAACACCCACGGGCGTGTGTGTCGTGGCTGGGCCGGTGGCACCGAACATGGACCCGGCAACGATCTCGGCGGTCCATCCATCGCCACTGACCGAGGTCATCTGATCAGCGAGCAGCGCTTGATAGGACGGCGTCGTTCGTCGGAAGGCGGCCGGGAGGTTGACCCAGAGCTGGAGGCCGTGGCCGACACCGCCCTCGGTTTGGATCCGGGTACTCGGCATCTCGGAGTGAATGATGCCGTCGCCGGCGGTCATCCACTGAACGTCACCGGGGCCGATCAGGCCGTGGTTGCCGGCTGAGTCGCGATGCTCGACTTCGCCTTTGAGAACGTACGTGACGGTCTCGAAGCCGCGATGAGGGTGGGCCGGGGCACCGATCGCTTCGCCGGGCTCGGTCCGGTTCGGCGCCATCTCGTCGAGGAGTAGGAAGGGGTCGAGCCAGTCGACGATGGGGCCGGGGAATGGCCGGTACACCTCGAATCCGCCACCTTCGAGCGTGCTGGTAGCGGGAACGACGCGGCTGAGCGGGCGACTGGTTTGATTGATGACGGTCATGAGCGGGCTTTCACCGTTCGTAGGTTCTGTGCATAGTGAGAGAACTAGTTGATGCATCAAGTTATTCCCCCGACGTTTGACGTGTCAAGGACTATCGTGTCGACGATGAGTGAACCGCGGTGGCTGGACGACGTGCAGCAGCAGGCCTGGCAAGGCCTGCTCTGCTTC
>CAZYLX010000064.1:0-10117 GCA_964648595.1 uncultured Acidimicrobiaceae bacterium | reverse complement strand
TCCGCCACCTTCGTCTGCCGGCCGAGCCTCGAGTGTCTCGATGGCACCGGCGATCGCCCGTGCGGTCCTCTGCGGGTCCCACGCCACGCCGTCTGTCTGAAGAAGCACCGCGTTCTGAATCCCGAGGGATGCCGCGTAGCGAAGCTGTTCCTCCGCCTCTGGCGGACCGAGGGTGAGGACGGTTGCATCGCCACCGTGCTGCTCGATCAGCTGCACGGCCTCTTCCACCGCACACTCTTCGTGCGGGCTCATGGCGAACCCGAGATGCGCAGTGTCGACGTCCTGCTCGTCAGCCGTCACGTTGATCTTCGCCCCCGGAGCAGGGACCCGTTTCACACAAACAAGGACACGCAAGACAGTCAGCCTTTCAAGCGGGTGTCTTCGGCGTCGAAGACGGAGCCTTCGATGGCGGCAACCTTCACCGGGAAGGTCTCGTTCTGATAACCGACCAGGAAGTCGCCACCGACGACGGCGAGCTCGGCCGGCAGGTAGGCCAGGAGAAGATGCTTGCCGACCGAAGGGCCCGGGCCCGCGGTGCAGACTCGCGAGACCCGACCGTAAGAGTCGACGATGCGCTCGCCGTCGAGGGTCAAGATCGGTTCGTTGCCGCCCTGCGGATAACGCTTGCGGCCCTGGGAGTCGGTGAGATCCTCCACCGTGAACGTGCACATCTTGGCGATTGGCTCGGACTCGCGAGCCAGGAGGTAGGCCTCCTTACCAATGAAGTCGGCCGCCTTCACCTTCGGGCGAGCGAGGCCGGCCTCGACCGGGCTGTACTCGCTCTCGAGTTCAGCGCCCATCAGGCGATAGCCCTTCTCGAGGCGACCAGAGGTGCCGTACACGCCACCACCGGTGGGGCGCAGGCCGTGCTCGGCGCCAGCTTCCATCAGGGCATCCCACAGTGCTGGGCCGTTGTCCCACGCTGTGTAGATCTCCCATCCTGTGTCACCGACGTAGGAGATGCGGAACAGGGTTGCCTTGATCGGCCCGGAGGCGGTCTGGATCTCGACGTTGCGCAGCGACCCGTACGGCGAGCCTTCCTGGCTCAAGTCGTGATCGGTGAGCTTGCCGACGATCGCCGGAGCGGTCGGGCCCCAGACACCGAGCGTGGTGGTGTCGAGCGTGATGTCGGTGAAGGTGACAGAGCCATCGGTCGGCAGATGCTTCTTGATCCAGAAGCTGTCACGGCCGCCATCGAACACGCCAGTGACGATGCGGACCTTGTCCTCGGCCATCCGCATCATGGTGAGGTCGGAGTGGAAACCGCCGTCGGGGGTCAGCCACGGGGTGTACACCGACGAACCGACCGGCTTGTCGACCTTGTTGACCGCGAGGTAGTCGGCGAATGCGACGGCTCCGGGGCCCTCGAGTTCGTAGACCTGGAAGGCGCTCAAGTCGACCATGCCTGCGTTCTCACGCAAGTTGAGGTGCTCACCGATGGTGATTGGGCTCCACCAGCGGTTGTCCCATTCGACCTCGCGCTCTTCGAGGCCGTAACGCTCGATGAGGTCGCTGTTCGAGTTGTACCACTGCGGCCGCTCCCAGGAGCGGGCGCTGAAGAACATCGCGCCGAGGTCCTCCTGCCGTGAGAAGTAGGGGCCAACCTGGAGGTTGCGGCGACTCTCCCACTGCTCGGACGGGTGGACGATGCCGTAGGTCTTGTTGAAGTGTTCTTCCGAGCGGGCCCAGATGTGCTCGTCTGACTTCTCGTGCTCGTAGAAGCGGGCGATGTCCGACGCATGGGAGTCGATGACTCTCGGATAGCCGTGGGTCATCCACTCGGCGACGACCTGAGCCATCCCTGGGCCTTCTTTGACCCAGACCGCAGCGGCCGACCACAGGTTGCGGACTTCAGGGATCTCGCCGAGACAGGGCATGGCGTCCGGCGTGAGCGACAGAAGACCGTTGATGGCGTACTTGATCTCGGCGTCTCCGAGCATGTCCATCAGTTCGATGGCTTGTTCCATCTGATCGTCGAAGTCGTCTGCTGTGAAGGGCATCTCGGTCGGCGACAGTGCTGCTTCGTCATTCGAGGGGATCTCGTCTGGGTGATGCAGGATCGGGCGATGGGCGTAGGAGCCGACCTCCATCGAGCCCGAACTCTGGCGCTCGTAGCAGAAGGTGTCCATGTCACGAACGATCGGATAGCCGATCTCGTTGTTGGTCTCGGCGAGGATGTCCATCGGACCGACGTCGGCCATCTGATGCACCGCGGGCACGAGGGGGATATAGGCCCCGGCCATGTTGGCCACCCGGTTGCTCCAGACACCACTGGCGATGACCACATACTCGGCTTCGATCGTTCCCTTGTCGGTGACAACGGCCTTGATCGTCCGCTGGCCGGGAACGTGGCTGTCCTCGGTCACGAGATCGAGCACCTCGGTGCTGGCGAAGACCTGGACGGCGCCCATGTCGAGCGCCTTCTTGCGCATCTGGGTGCCGGTTTCCAACGAGTCGACGACCGAAACGGTCGGGCAGTAGAAGCCGCCGAGGATGACCTCGTCGTTGATGAACGGAACGAGTTCCTTGACTTCCGTGGGAGTGAGCAGCCGGGCGTCGACGCCCCACGACGTCGCCGAGGTCATCCGCCGGTTCAGCTCGTTCATCCGCTCCTCGGTGCGAGCAACCTCGATGCCGCCACAGTCGACCGACAGGCCGATGTCGCGATACTGGTTGGCGCTCTGGACGCCTAGCAGTGCCATCTCCTTGTTGTGATCGACGGGAAAGATGAAGTTCGACGCGTGCCCGGTCGAACCACCGGGATTGGGCAGCGGCCCCTTGTCGATCAGGACCATGTCGGTCCAGCCCATCTCCGAGAGATGTCCGACGAGACAGTTGCCGACGATGCCGGCGCCGATGACGACGACCTTTGCACTGGAAGGAAACGCAGCGGTCGTTGGTGAATCACTCATGTTCCTGGCCCCGAGTTCTGTTCGACAGTTGCCGTCCCACAGCATCCGGGATCCGGCATGCAGGGCATGGACAACTGATATATCTCCTGTGTATCATCGCGATACTACGCATCGACTCAGGTCGAGGCAACCCCCTCTGCCCGACCAACCGCACCACCTCCCCGACCAGCGAACCGAACCGTGAGCGCATCTCTCAGCGAACAGGCCTACCAACAGATCCGCCAGCGGATCATTCAGCTCGACCTCGCCCCCGGCGATGTCCTTCGCGAGCACGAACTACAAGAACGCCTCGACATCGGCCGCACACCGATTCGTGAGGCACTGCAGCGCCTGGCCCGGGAGCATTTCGTCCAGGTGATTCCCCGACGAGGCATGTTCGTCACCAGCATCGATGTTGCCGAGCTCTCGACACTCCTCGAGACCCGGTTCGTGCTCGAGCCTTATGCCGCACGCCTGGCAGCAGCACGAGGCACCGAGCAACACTGGGATGCAATGGCCCGCGAGCTCGACGAGTCCGCGCTCGACGAGCTTCCCGCTCGCGACTTGCTGGCCGCCGATCGCCGCTGCCATGAGATCATGTGGCAGGCCGCCTCCAACCGCTTCCTGCTCGACACCCTCGACATGCTCTACGCCCAGAGCGATCGGCTGTGGCACCTCTATCTCTCGGACGTGACCGAGATGAGCCATGCCGTCACCGAACACCTCGAGATACTCGATGCCCTTCGAGCTGGCGACGGCGGTCGCGTTGCCGGCCTCATGGAGCATCACATCCGCGGCTTCGACGAACGCATACGTGCTGCGGTCACTGCGCACCTGACGTCGCCACTCGCCGGCTGAGTTCCCACTTCCACGATGCGGGAGTATTTCGCATGGTGGGAATCGTCTCGCTGGGAACAACTGTCATCTCGGCCGTTTACAAGATCAACGACAGTGGCTCTACTAGACAGTCGACCGATACGACAGCAACGCTGGAGCACCCATGGGATTCCCATCCGATCTCGAGATCGCCAAACAGGCGAACCTCATGCCGCTGCCAGAGGTCGCCGAGGCGTCCGGTATTCCTTCTGAGCTGTTGGAGCCATACGGCACGGGCGCGGCCAAGATCAAGCTCGACGCCATCGACGCCATGGCCGATCGGCCCCGGGCGAAGTACGTCGTCGTGTCGGCGATCACGCCAACACCGCTGGGCGAAGGCAAAACGACCACAACGGTCGGGCTCGGTCAGGCGTTCCAACACATCGGATCGTCTGCCACCATCGCCATTCGCCAGCCTTCGATGGGGCCGACCTTCGGTATCAAGGGCGGCGCCGCCGGCGGCGGCTACAGCCAGGTCGTTCCGATGGAGTTGTTCAACCTCCACCTCACCGGCGACATGCACGCGGTCACCGCAGCCCACAATCTGTGCTCCGCGATGCTGGACGCCCACATCTACCACGGCAACGACGCTGGCTTCGATCTCCACAACATCACATGGCGACGGGTGCTCGACGTCAACGATCGCAGCCTGCGCAACGCCGTCATCGGCCTCGGTGGCCGGCTCGACGGTGTGCCCCGCGAAACAGGTTTCGACATCACGGCTGCTTCCGAAGTCATGGCCGCCTTGGCGCTCTGCTTCTCCATGCAGGACCTCCGTGAACGCCTCGGACGAATCGTGCTCGGCTACTCCAAGTCAGGGACTCCGATCACCGCCGAGGAAATCGGAGCAGCTGGCTCCATGGCCGTGATTCTCATGGAGGCCATCAAACCGAACCTGATGCAGACGCTGGAAAACACACCTGCGCTGGTTCACACGGGCCCATTCGGCAACATTGCCACTGGCAACAGCTCGATCGTTGCCGACCGCATCGGCATCCACATGAACGAGTTCCTCCTGACCGAAGCCGGATTCGGCGCCGACATGGGCGCTGAGCGCTTCTTCAACATCAAGTGCCGCTACTCGGGCATCGCACCTGACGCCGCAGTGCTGGTTGCAACGGTTCGAGGCCTGAAAGCTCACTCCGGCAAGCACAAGATCGTCGCCGGAAAGCCGCTGCCGGAAGACCTCCTCAAGGTCAATCCCGATGAGGTCCACCAGGGCGGCGACAACCTGCGCAAGCAGCTCGAGAACATGCAGATCCACGGCGTCACGCCCGTCGTCGCCATCAACGTGTTCCCCGGTGATCACGACGAAGACATCGCAGCGATCCATGAAATCGCCTCGGAGTACGGAGCCCGGGCCGCGATCAGCACCCACTTCTCCGACGGTGGCCGCGGTGCCGCTGACCTGGCGAGCGTGGTGAAGGAAGCAGCAGAAGAGCCGAGCAACTTCGAGGTCCTGTACCCCGACGACATGTCGATCCGGGACAAGATCGGCGTCGTCGCCACCAAGGTCTACGGTGCAGACGGCGTCGAATTCTCCGCCGCTGCGGACAAACAGATCGACACCTACGAAGCAGCGGGATTCGGCAACCTCCCCGTGTGCATCGCAAAGACGCACCTGTCGATCAGCCACGATGCCAAGCTCAAGGGTGCGCCGACCGGATGGACGTTGCCGGTGCGCGAGGTTCGGGCGTCAGTCGGCGCCGGCTTCGTCTATCCCATCTGCGGCGACATGCGAACGATGCCTGGTCTCGGCAAGACGCCGGCAGCCCAGAAGATCGACCTCGACTTCTCCAACTCCGCCGCCGGCGAGATCGTGAATCTCTCCTGATGACTCGTTCGCCCGAGGGCTCACTCGAGCTCGCTTCGCTCGGTCAATCCGCATCGTCGCGTTCCCGCCGCTTCGCTCCGGCTCCGCAGCCTCGAGAGGTCTGACCATGGTCTTGTTTCGCAAGAAGGATTCAACCGACGACGAATTCACTGAGTCTGCGGCGGGGCAGGCCCATCGCCTCGAACTGACGCGCAACTTCACCATCGAGCTCGTCCCGATGAAGAACCTCGAGACGGCCCGACAGCACCTCCCCGCCGGCGCCCCGTTGTCGGTCACGTGCTCACCGGTCAAAGGCATCGAGGAGACACAGCGGCTCACGGAGGAGTTCCTTGCCGAAGGCTTTGCCCCAATCCCGCATGTCGCAGCCCGCATGGTTCGCGATCGGCGCCACACCGAGGAACTCGGGGCGTGGTGTCGATCCGCTGGCGTGTCGAAGCTCTTCCTCGTCGGCGGCGACGCCGACCCGCCCGGCGGCTACTTCGATGCTGTCGACTTCCTGCGCGACTTCCTCGAGACCGATCATGGTCTCGATGCCATCGGCGTCACGGCGTACCCCGACCACCATGCCTACATCCCTGACGAGAAGCTGCGTGTTGCGTTGCACGCGAAGCAAGCGCTCCTGGCAGACGCCGGAGTCGCCGGCTGGTGCAGCACCCAGATGTGCTTCGATGCCGAAGTCATCGAAGCGTGGATGCGAGCGGAACGGGCAGAAGGCCTCACACTCCCCATCCATCTCGGCATCTCCGGTGTCGTCGACAAGACGAAACTGATGACCACCGGCATGCGAATCGGCCTCGGTCAGTCACTCGGCTATCTCAAGAAGAATCGATCAGCCATCGCCAAGATGATGACATCGACCTCCTACGACCCGAACGATCTCCTGCTGCCGCTGTCGGAGGCCAACCTCGAACTCGGTGTTGAAGGCGTGCACATGTACACCTTCAACCAGATCGAAGCCACCGAGGCCTGGCGAGCCCAGACCATCGCCTGACGCGCTCACCCGCGCACTTCGCCCCTCGTTCTTGGGTCCAACGTGTGCGTGAGGCGCGCAGATCGGACCCAAGAACGAGGTGGGGTGGGTGCGACGAGCCACCGTTGTACGTTGACCGGTCTTCCGCAACGCTTCCCCCAGCATCCGTACCACGAGATCGGGCTGCCGTGGAACCTTCTGCAGGGCGCCGGGATCGGCGACTGTCTGCGCTATTGGGCGGGGCCACCCAGACCGACGGGATCTTTCGAGCCATCGACGCTGAACAACACGGCTTCGATCGTTCCGCCGTTGTTCGCCTGGTCGACTCCGGTTTCCTCGAACGAGTCGGCCCCCATCACCTTCGGGCCCGCCACCTGGCATGGACGCTGGCCGCACGCAACCGCCAAGCCGTTCTCCGCGCCGGCCCCTCGGCGGCACTCGGCGGACGAAGCGCACTGGCGGCGCACGGGTTGTGGACCTCACCTCCCAGGATCGAGGTAGTGGTCCCGAGAGGAGTCAAGGGCACGCCAGGCCAGCACCGCAGGATCCAGTCGGCCGACCTGATCCCGCCCGACATCACCGTTCTTCGAGGCCTGCCGTTGACCACTCCGACACGGTCCCTCATCGATGCCGCCCGCGATCTGACCGTCGGCCAGGCGGTTCGCGCGATTTCCAATGGAGTGGAGCGAGGCATCCTCGACGTCCCGAAGGTCGCGATTCGGCTCGCCGAGCTCGCCAATCGCGGCCGTCCGGGGGTTCGGACCACGCGCCGAGCATTGAGCTACTTCGACGAGCGTCCGCTGGCGACGACGTTCGAACAGCACCTCGAAGCCATCATCCGCCGGGGCGGATTCGTGCATCCGGTCCGCCAGTTCCGGGTCCGGTGCGAGAGGCACACCTACTACCTCGACCATGCGTGGCCTGACGTCGGCTGCTGGTCCGAGTGCGATTCGATGCTCGCTCATGGCAGCGCCGATGCGCTGCAACGAGACCTCGAGCGCCAGAACCGGATCATCGCCCAGACCGGCTTCCAGCCGCTCCGCTTCACCTACTGGGACGTGCATCAGCGCTCCGACTACGTGTGTCAGGTCCTGTCCCATCACATCCCGAAACGCTGACCGTTTGCGTTCTTGGGTCCGATGTGCGCGTGAGGCGTGCGGATCGGACCCGAGAAGTGCTCGGGGTGGAGGGAGAGATCAGGCGGCGACCAGGCGTGCGGTGAGGGCGAATTGGCCGACACCTGCCACCAGCGTGCAGATGTGGAAGATCTCGTGGTAGCCGAAGATCGTCGGAACCGGGTTCGGGTTCTTCCGGCTGAAGCACACACCGCCTGCGGCATAGACAAGCGCTGAACCGACGAGCAAGGCCGCCGCAGCAACTCCGGCGCTGGCAACGAGCGACGGCAGCGCTAGCAGTGGCAGCCATCCCAGAACCGGAAAGAGCCACGGGCAGGGGTCACGCTCGATCGTGAGTTGCGTGAGTTTGAGGAGTACGCCGACCAGTGCGCCACCCCACGAGGTGGCGAGGAGTATCAACCCAGGCGTTCCGCCGAGACCCAGGAGGGCGATCGGCGTGGTGGCTCCTGCGATGTGGATGAAGATCATCGAGTGATCGAGTCGACGCATCCAGAATCGAGCCATGACGCTGTCGGCCAACCGGTGGTAGCTGGCGCTGGTGAAGAACATCAAGAAGCCGGTCAGGGCGTAGGCCATGGCCGAGAATCGAGCTTCGGGCGAGGCATACCGCAGTACGAGGAGCGCACCGGCTGGGAAGGAGGCGACGGCACCGAACTGGTGGAAGCGTCCACGAAGCAGCGGCCGGTCTCCATAGACCGGGTTTGCAGCGATGGCCGATCGGTCGATCATCCGAGTGTCGATTGCTGGGGCGAGGACGAAAGCTGCCATGAATCGATGATGCGAACAAAGCCCTCATGGCGAATCGGGGCCGTCCCCCTGTCTTGCGCTCCGAGCTAGGGGCCCTGTGCCAGGTTGGTCGGAGCGAGACCGGCCGCTTGATACACCTGGGCGTCTTCGCCGGCGCGGTAGTAGGCAGTTCCATGCGGTTCGATGTCATCGACACATGCCAACACCCATTGGTACGGGCGATCGACGAAGGCCCAGCTCATGAATCGCTCCGCACCGGCTGGGACCATACGGACTGACCCCGTGTCGACATAGGACGGATTTGGCATGAGGGGCTCGGCGTCGGTCAGGAGGGCAACGTCGAGTTCGACGCCTTCGATGTTGTAGAAGAGGAAGGCCGCGGGAGCCTCTGAGTTGTTGCTCAGCCGGATCGGCAACCGTTCACCCGGCTCGAGGGTGTTCGGTCCGGAATAGCTGCAGGTCGTCCCGTCAAAGGCCAACTCAGCCTCAGTGTTCTCATCATCGCGGTCGTCCGTCCCCAACAACGCGACCACGCGATCCACCACGAACTGGCCGGCTGGCTCATCGGGTCGGATGAGCGCTCCGTGGCGGGTGTCGAGCGCCGTGTACTCCGCGTCGTACCCGGCCTGGACAAGTTGCTCATGAAGCTGACCTGAGGCGAAGGCATCCACATTGTTGTCCCGGGAGCCATGCACCAGGAGAACATCGAGGGCGGCATTCCCTCCCATCAGCAACAACGGGTCGAACGGGTCGTACAAGTCGCCGGCGACGCCAGCGAACTGATAGGCGCCGGAGTAGTCCCCTCCCGTCCCGATGAAGACGTCCGGACGGTGATCCACACCCTCATCACACGCCATACCCGACCAGGGAGGCTCATCAACCAACGCCACCCGGAGGCCGACCAGCGCACCGCCGGAATGACCCATCAGACCGAGGCGCTCTGCCGATCCGCCATAGTCCAAGGCCGTCCGCCGAGCTTGGCGAAGAGCACACACGACCGCTTCGGTCTGGACGCGATAGACCTCGGCATCAGCCATCGGCCACGCGGGCCGGTCCAGGATCACCTTCCAACTGGGAACGAACACCACCACTCCCCGCTCAGCGATGGCTCGAGCGAGCGGTTCCATCTCTGCTCGACCACCGGTACCGGTCCCGTGGAGGAGGACGAGTAGCGGGAGATCGGCTCCCTCCTCGGGCCGGTAGACATCCATCACGGTGACATCGGCGACCGGAACCGCTCTCGTGACCTCGATATCGAGCGGCTCACCGGAGGCGTCCGTACCGCTGCCGGAGCAAGCGACACAGAGGCAGAACAGCACGGCAAGAACACCGAGTAGCGGCGTCCAGCCTCATGTCCAGCCAAGCCCCATCGACATACTTCACGCTCGTTCGGATCGGGCGGCCGGGCCAGGGTCAAAGGTCGGGTAGCTCCACCGGTGGGGATGACTCGGCTGTGTGGCCACCGGCCGTGTCAGCCGCCCGTGGTCGACCAGTGCCAGGCTTCGCTCGGGAGATTGATCAGCCCATACGCCCCAGCGTTCGCAACCATCCACGCGTAGCCCGGGCTCCCCCAGGTGAGGATCGCCCCGTTCTCGGTGAAGTCGACGGCCAGACCCAGCTCGTGCTGGGATGTCCCCGGGCGAGCAGTTGGTGGGCCGCATTC
>CAZYLX010000063.1:0-10131 GCA_964648595.1 uncultured Acidimicrobiaceae bacterium | reverse complement strand
GGAGCGGTCTCGGCCGGTGGTTCCTCAGGCGTAGTGGTCGATGGCAGCTCGATGCCGGAAAGCGGTCCGTCCGAGCTACAGGCGCTGAGCAGCACCATGAGGGCCAGTGCGAACGAGACGAGGTATCGACTCGATCGGCCAAGTGTTGTTCTCACTGTCGTTCTCCATGTTCTGTCGACGTCACCGATTCGAGGGCAGCTTCCATCTCTATTCCCTCCCACCGGCGCGTGTCTCATCTAGACAGCCCCGCTTGTCGGTACTGCGACACAAGCACGTGAGGGTAGGCGATGTCCCGGCAATGGGCATCTTCGCCGTTCTCGCACCAGTACGTCAGAGATAGTCGCGAGCTGTCAGCCACCGCGTGGTGAAGAATCCGGCAACCGGCGGAAGGTAGGTCGTGACAAGCCGATGAGTGAGCGCCGCAGCAAACGCTGCTCCTTCCGGCACGCCGACAAGTGTCAGCCCGGCGGTCAACGCAGCCTCGCCGACGCCGATACCACCAGGCACCGGCATGAACCCGACCAACAGGCTGACCGCACTGTTGACGAACACCGCTTCGGTGAAGCTGATCGAGTTGCCATAGGCGCTGACCGAGGCGGAGAGGGTCATGGCGAAAAGCAGGCGCGAGGCAAGGCTGCCGCCGACAATGCGAACGAGCCGCCGAGGATCCCGTAGTGAACTGCTGATCGAGGAAAATGCTTCCCGAATCGGCGGCACGATTCGATTTCGGATGCTGGGAACCACAAGGGTCACGACGATCCCCGCAACGGCAAGAACGACAACAAGCAGGACCACATTGAGAATTGGGCCCGGGTCGAAGTCGTCGAGCGTGATGGAAGCACCGACAACTCGGCTGGCGAGGAGCAGCAGGATGATGTCGAGACCCTTGGAGACCACGGTCAAGAACGGCCCCTGGGCAATCGCATTCGCCGCCGGAACACCGAGCTTTCGCATGTAGCGAATGTTCATCGCGATCGCTCCAGCCTCCGATGGCACGGCAAGCGAAACGAACGACAGCGAATAGCGGAACAGGATCGTCGGGCCGAACGGGACCGGGCGCTGGACGAGGCCTGTGAGGCTCACCCACTCGCCAACGTTGGTCATCTGGGCGAGAACAAAGGCCGTGACCACCCACGACAGGCTCGCCGTCGACAGTTCATCGACGATCGTCTCGAACCCGATGTCCGCCAGCGTCCCGATCAGCGCCGAAAAAGCGAAGAACGCCAGGACCAGCATGCCGACCGTGCCCCAGGTGACCCGCGCCAACTGAGCGGGTTCTGGAGATTCCACACCGATGGCCTCAGCCAAATCGGCGCGGAACTGCTTCAGATCGAGGTCTGCCGCTTTCGCTTGGCCCTGGAGCGTGCTGGACAGCGCGGTTCGCTGCACAAGAGGGAGCGCCTCCGCCAGTCGATCGTCGTCGAGCCCAGCTCGCGCCGCATCGATCGCTCGTTGCGGTCCGACCGAGACCGCCGTGGCAACAACCAGTTGGGCAATGTCAGCGGCCCGAACCGATGCAGACGGGGCAATCACCGAGCCGGACAGATCATCGAACGCTGCGCTCGTAGGGCTCACCAACACGAGGTTCGCGTCCAGCTTGCGGTGAGCGATCCCTGCACCGTGGAAGTCGTCGAGCAATTCCCAGCACGATGCAAGTGCAGCATCGTCGACGTCGACAGAGTCGAGATCGGCGAGCCGCGGGGCGTCGAGCCAGCTGGTCACAACAATCGCATCGCCCGCATCACCTCGACCCCAACCGACCAGCTGAGGAACTGCCAGCTCCTGTCTGGCGCCCTCGAGCAGCATCAGACTCTCATGCTCGACCTGTTGCAACCCGCTTGCCGTGATCGAATTGTCGAGATCGGTGAACCACATCGCCCGCCACAAACGCGTCGCAATGGCCGCATCAGCTGCATCTCGCCCGAAAACCTTCACGAGCCACGTTCGACCGTCATCGTCTGCCCGCAGCAACGTGTGACCGACCGGTTGGCGGTCGAGGTAGGTCAGCTCGACACCGGCGTCGATGCCACACTCCTCGAGAGTCTGGGCGATGCGAGCCTTACTGGGGATGCCGACACCTGAGCCGAAGATCAACCGAACCAGCGACGCCGCACCGATGCCGATCGCGACGCCACCTACAACTGCTGACACCGTGCCGTACCCGAGAACGACGGCGGCCACGACCATCGTTGCGAGCAGGCGACGCCCGATCGTCCGCATCGGCAACGACAGGTACGGGCTGGCCACGGTCAACAGGGCGAACGCAACCGCCAAACGCACGACCGGGTATGCGGGGCGCCGATCGCGGCCTGCCAGTTCAGGGAGCAACTGAGGCCACTCGCCACTGATCGCCCACGAGACGGCAACCGCCAGGCAAAATGCGGCCAGGACGGCAAGCACCATGTCGCGAGCGACGGCACGTCGGCCGTTGCCGAACACCAGGATGGCAACCAGAAGGCCAATTGAATAGACACCGCCGAGAACGAAGCCGAAGGTCAGTATCGCCGACAACCAACCAGGAAGCCGCCCGGAGAACAGCTCGAGGGCCCGTTGGTCGAAATCACTGGGCGCATCGTGTGTCCACCCCGCCAGCAGCGCGAGCAGGACACAAATACCGAGAACAAAGCCGTCCACTGGGCGTCGGGCTCGAGGGTCCTCTGCCGGAGCGGCGAAGACCGTGTTTCGAGCTGGTCGATCCTCGGGAGCGGGTCCAGCCGCTGTGACGTCGGCCCTGTCGATCATATTCGCACTCTCGCTCCTGATCTCGTCCACCGTCAACACGGGCTCGACCATGATTGGCAACGCCTGTTAATCTAAGCGGGATCTATGGCTGATGACGGGACGTTGCACTCGAAACCCAAGCGCGCTCCCCTGCCCCCGTGGTGGTGGGAACAGACGCTTCGAACAAGACGACTCATCGCACTCGGCATTGTCGTTGTCGTCCTGTTGGTCATCGCCGGATTGTTGTCTCGGATCATCCGCGATGAGCCGCTCTTCCCCGAGACGTATGTCGCTGCTTTGACAGCGGAGCGACGCGATACCTGGAATGACATGGCCCAATGCGAGTCAGAGGGCGACTGGAGCAAGGCGAGCGGCAACGGCTACTACGGTGGGCTGCAGTTCAGCACCACGCTGTGGACCGAGGCCGGCGGTGAAGGTCTTCCGAGCGACGCGAGTGAGGACGAACAGATCATGCGGGCCGACATGGTGCAGAAAGAGCAGGGCTGGAAGCCGTGGCCGGCTTGTTCGAGCAGCCTCGGCCTTCAGGATTGACGAAGGGCGCCGAGCTCTTCCTGAGACGACTCCGCTAGCTCCGAAGCGTCAGCCCGGTTCGGCTTCGATGCCTACACCATCGAACGATGCGTGATCAACAGCGTCAGGAAGGCGATCCACAACGACGCCTTCGCGCGACAGAGAACGTCGATGCACGCCGTAGGCCACGACGCCGAGCGGAATGGGAAGCCAATAGGAGATCAAGCGGTAGGCAAGTGTCGCCAACACGGCGTCACCGGCGCTCAAACCAGCCAATGCGAGTGTGCCGGTGAGCCCGGCTTCCACGAAACCGAGCCCGCCTGGCGTGAACGGAATCCTGGACAACAGCGCGGCGGTCACGAATGCCAGAAGAAGCACCGACGACAGGTCGTCGTGGCCGACGCCTCGTACTGCCATGACCAGTGCGAGGTATTCGAAGCCCCACTTGCCGATACTGGCCAGGAGGACCAACCACCAGTTCTTGGCCAGATGGGAGCGGATCAGGTCGCGGGCCTCGAGGAACCGGCCAGCTCGTCGCGTCGACCCAGGATCGGAGCGGCCGAGACGCGAAGCGATGCGATCGACAGCGTCGCCGAGCAACACCAAGGGTCGGTCCCGCAGCAGAACCAGACCACCCATGAGGGCGAGGGCAACGAACCCGATCACGCCGGCGACCGCGGCCCGGAGGAGCAACGGAGCGATCGGCGGGCCGAACAAGATGGCTGGCACGGCGATCACCGGCAGCGAGAACAACACCGCGAAGTTCAGCAGTGTTGCGACGGTGAGGCCGGTGCCGGCGTCGCTCTTGCTGACGCCTGCCTCGTTCAGCATGCGGTACTGAACCGCTGTTGCAGTCGCAGCACCGCCGGGAACGATCCGAGCGATGGCCGAGGATGCCAGCTGCGACGTGGCCATGAGATTCCACCGTTTGGACCGGAGGCTGAGGCCGAGCAGGATCCAGAAGCAGACCAGACTGAGAAGCATCGCCACCGACATGATGGCCAACGATCCAGGCCGCAATCGTTCGAGCTCAGGCCACGAGCTGAAGACCTCGACGACGCTGGGGATCACGAGATACACCGAAATCGCCGTGACGCCCAGCCAAAGGGCCCGTTTCGTGAATCTGGACATGGGTGACGACGACTCCAAGCAGACGGCGGTCAGGTCGCCTGGAGCCTAGGCCTGGTTCCGAGGCGCTCATGGCCCGCACGGCGACGTCATCGCCGCCGTCGGTCATGTCTGAGGGAAAACGGCAGACCAGTCGTTATCCATGCTGATCTGCGTCCAACCCAGACGCTCGGCGGTCGCCCCGATCGACTCCTCGGCATCGAACGTTCCGGCCTCGCTTTCGTAGGCGTACTCACGTTCGCTGTCGTCGTGGTTCACAACGAGGGAGAGGGAGGGTTCTTCTCCCGAACTGACGTATTCGAGCATTTCCGCATCGCCTGGAGAATTCCCGGCGGCCAGCGTTGGACGCCGCCCCAAAGCGACCTGGATGTTGTCGATCTTTGCGTCGCCCTCGTTCGCCTCGCCTTGCATGCGACCGCTGCGTAGCAACGTCGGCCGACCGCCTCGGTTGACGATGTCATAGGTCACGAGCGTGCCAACCACGCGCTCCTGGGGGATCCCGTAGACCCGGTGGCTGACGGCTCGAACGAACTCTGTTCCCCCACCGGTGACGATGCAGTTGGTGAAACCTCGCTTCGTCAGCTCCTCGAGGAGCTCGAGCATCGGTTGGTAGACCATCTGGTCGTACGGCCGGCCATGATCGGGATGACGCGTCTCGGCAAAGAACGTTCGGACCCGACCCTCGAAGACCTCGGGCTCGATGCCCTCGAACAGGCTCACAAGGGCCATCGCCACGGGTACCAGACCGAAGCCGGCAATGGCTGCTCGGTCGCCGGCGAGGACCGCACCGAACTCGGGAACATCAGCGAGCTCGGGTCGCTCCCTGACCGCGTGCTGCAGTTCCCAGACGAAGAAGTCGAGCTGTGTGTACCGGGGCTTCTCGCACCAGAGCGTGCCGTCGTTGTCGAATACGGCAAGACGGCTCTCCGGCGGGATCTGCTCGGCGTCATCGAGAAATCGAATCAGCGAGTCTCTGGTCGGCCCTGGTCGCCAGGACGGGAGAAGCAGTTCAGTCATGGGATCTCCTTGGACGTGTGTGCGGGATCATGGGCGAGGTGCATTGTCGACGTTGGCTTCGAGGTCGATCTGCCAGAGGTTACGACTGGTCTGGACGACCATGACGACAAAAGCCAGCACGTTGACAGCCACAACGACGGGAACGCCCCAGCTGAAGATCTCTGTTCCTGTGAAGTAGACGATGGTGTTGAGTGCGATGTAGCCGATGCGGATCTCGGTTGGCCCGATGCCGTAATAGGCGATCTGGAACTGATTGGTCGCGGCGAACGACAAGAACGACACCGCCATCGTGGCGCACGTTGTCAGGAGCAGGATGAGGAAGAGGAACTCGAGCCACTCGGCCTCGACCAGGAATGAGTAGGCGATCACCATCGACCCGGCGAACAACAGGTCGAGGATGTGGTCCATGAAGAAGCCCCATTTCACCAAACCCTGTTTGCGATACTTGCCGAGCGAACCGTCGAACGAGTCGGTGAGCCACTGACCGAAGACCATGAACGAGATCACGTGGAGCCATGCCCGGTTGTCCTGGGCCAGCCACCCACTGACCACGATCCCCGCTGACCAGAACAAGGTCACGAAGGTCAGGTGGTGGCTCATGATGGGCTTCGGGATCTTCGGGATCCCCCAATCGATGAATCGCCGTTCGAGTGGGCCGAGAATCGATGCGCCCGTCTTCTTGTCACCTGCGAATTGTTCACTCACGCGAATGGCCCTCCTGGTTGGCGCCTGTCCTGGTTGCAGACCGGTCGTTGCCGAGCGACAGCTGCGAGATCACCGATCGTTCGAAGGTCGGCATCGCCGGTGCGTCGGTGGGGTGGATGAGGCGGTCGATGGAGAGGGAGGTCCCACATTCGTCGACGATGATTCGGTATACGCAGAGCCCTCGGCGAGGCGTGTTCGGTGCTTCGATGTCAGCCAGGCCGGCGTGTGATTCCATCGTTGGCGACAACGCAACGAGTTGGGCAAGGTTCGGTGGAAGCGGTGGCTGATCGCCGGCCGTGGCGTCGACCTCGCGCCCGAAGGGTGGGTCGAGACGATGACGATGACCGGACAGCATCAGGTCGATCCCGAGTCGCCCGAGTTCAGCGGCAACGGCATCGGCCTGTTCCAACCGACCGGCGCCGGCGCGGTCACGACGGGTGACAGGTCGACCGGCATGGGCCGGATGGTGAAGAACGGCGATGTTGAGGTCGTCAGGGCGAAGCTGGAGTTGCCGAAGTCGGTCGAACACGTCCCCGGTGCCCGGAGGGTGGGGCGAGATCCGGCCGTTGGCGAGCAGGCCACCTCGGATCGGGTGGGAGAAGACGCTGTTGATCGGCACGAAGACGAGATCCACGCCATTTGGTGTCGGAAACCGTGGCGGTTGTGCCGGTGGCAGCTCACCGATGAACGACGCGTGACGGTCGATCGCCCGCTTCTGAGCGTCGTGCCGGGGCCCGTTGAGGCCGAGGAGGGCCACTGTTCCCGGCCAAACGTCGTGATTGCCGTACACAGCAACGACGCCGTCGCTTTGAGCCTCGGCGACAAGCCTCACGAGATGGTCGAAACCGGTGAATCCACTGACGTGCGGGTTCGCCCCGAATGCCTCGACGTCGCCGCTGTGCACAACGACGACTGGCCCGTCGCCGTCGATGGCGCCGCGCTCCTCTCGAACTGCGGCTGTCAGCTGTTCTCCCAGCCGGCTGACGACATCGTCGCTTGCGAACTCCAGATCCTCGACTCCCGCCTTGGCCAGGAACCTCACCAGTCGGCTGCGGTGGGTTGCCGGACGAGCAGCCCCTGCGCCATCGACGAACAGGTGGGTGTCGGTCAGATGCACGATCGATGCGACGTGCCGGCCGCCGTTGGAAGTCTCAGCCGGAGGGTTCAAGTGGTTCATCCCGGCGGGCTGTCCGAAACCCGACGTGGCTCATGCCAGTGTCGATCATTTGAGGCCGTCGGGCCGCGGGCCGGTATCGCTGACAGTAGTTGTCGGCGCACAGGAACGACCCCCCTTTGATGACTCGGCGAGGGATCCGGAACTGGGGCTGGGCCGGGTCGAAGCTCGATTCGATGGTGGGCCCTCGGGGATTGGTCGGCACACAGCACGGCTTGTCGGCGTCCTCCGGGTGGTGGTCGGCGTACCAATCGGTCGTCCACTCCCAGACATTGCCCGCCATGTCGAACAGTCCGTACGTATTTGGAGCAAAGGATCCGACCGGGGCAGTACCGGCGAATCCATCTTCGGCTGAGTTCCGCCACGGAAAGTCTCCCTGCCAGAAGTTGGCCAGGAACCGTCCGCCGGGAACGGCCTCCTCGCCCCAGATGAACGCCTGGCTTTCGCTGCCCCCTCGCGCTGCGAACTCCCACTCGGCTTCGGTCGGCAGCGCACTGCCCTCCCACGCCGCGTAGGCCTCGGCGTCTTCGAACGCCACGTGCACCACAGGATGGTCGAGCCGATGCTCGAGATCACTCCCAGGGCCTTCTGGGTGACACCAACTGGCTCCCGGCACCCACGTCCACCACTGGCTGAGATGATGGAGATCGACCGGCCCCGGCGTCATCGTGAACACCAGAGATCCCGCAACGAGATTCTCAGGCGGTGCCCCGGGGAAGTCGGCGGGATCGAGGGGCCGCTCAGCGACGGTGACATAGCCGGTGGACTCGACGAAGGCCGAGAACTGCCCATTGGTGACCGTCGCCGACGAAATGGAGAACGAGTCGACCGACACGCGATGGACCGGTGCCTCTTCTGGATAGTGGCGATCCGACCCCATTGCGAAAGTTCCGCCGGGGACTTGCACCATCCCGAGCACATCCGACGCGGCACTCTCGGGGGTCACGAGCCGACCAGAATCGAGATGCCGAAGTGTCCTCGGCAGGGAACGAGGATGTTCGGCTTACCGTTCGCCACGATCGCTTCCTTTCGGTTCTACCGCCGTCTCGCACGGACCGTAGGACGTTACACCTGGGGTCGCTGATCCAACTGCTCAGGGGCGGACCACACCACGCGTTGGGGGAAAGCGATGGTGATGCCATGAGCATCGAAGGCAGCCTTGACCGCCCGCATGGCTTCGTCTCTCGCGGCCCACGATCGCTCGATCTCGGGCTCGTGCCAGAATCGACAGGCAATCTCGATGGTGGATTCGGCGAATTTCTGGACGAGCGCCGCAGGCTCGGGTTCGTCGCGAACAAGAGTCGCGGTCGACATGGCGCCAACCGCGATCTCGCAGGCACGATCGAGATCGGTGTGGTACGCAACACCGACGACGACGGTCGTCATCCTCGCCTGCATCGCCGTCAGATTCGTGATCAGACCGTCGAGCACGCTTCGATTCGGCAAGTGAACTGACTGGCCGTCGACCGTGAACATTCGAACGGTCCTGGCGCTGACCTCGTCGATCGTGCCTTGCGAACCAAGGATCATCACCTGGTCACCCATGGAGAACGGGCGACGGATCTGCAGAATCAGACCGGCACCCAGATCCTGAAACAGGGGCTTGGCCGAGATGAGCAGCACCACGGTCACGATCACCAACAATGATCCGACCGGACCGAGCGAGAAGCCGAGTGCCTCCAAGGCGATGACGACACCGAAAAGCACGATGGTGTAACCGACAATCCGCGCTATCACGTCGCCGGCGAGCTCCGGCATCCCATCGATGCCGGTCAAGAATGGGCGGAGGGTTCGCTTGACGATCTGCGAGATGAACACGCTCGCCACGAACACGACAAGTGCGAAGATCAGGTCGCTCCCAGTGACGGTACTGAGATCGAATTGATCGCTGACTACGGTGACGCTGTCGGGAACCCCGATCACTTGGCGCAGCGCGACGATGTTCATCAAGCCATCGCCCAAGAAGCGGGCACGTCGCTCCCGCCCTCGAGCGTCAGCCGCCGGCCGCTCTCGAACAGGAGTGGATCGGGTGCGATCTTGCCGGCTGCCAGGCCTTCGCCCAATTGGAATCCGGCAGCGCGTTCGATGAGCCCGGCCCCGGACTCGAAGCGAAAGCTTCGGCTGTCAATCGAATAGACCAGCGAGGTCATACGCGCCGCCTTCGGGTGGAATTCGCCACGCCGATCTACCGTACGACGAAGGTCGGGGAGGAGACTCCAGCGAGCAACGCCGACACCAGGACGCCGAGCGGGAGGGTGCCCCAATACGAAAGGCCGAGTCCGAGGTTGCCCAGGAAGAGCATCATCAGCCATGTGGCAGGAAACGACGACACCAAGAAAACGAAAACGACGGCAATGAGGGTACGAATCACGGTGTGACCTCCGGGACGATGGATTGGTGATTCATTGAATCACTCCGTCTCAGCCCCAACGGCGATACCCCCTCCCCTTGTCTGATGCCAACGCTCGACACCAGCCGGGTGACCCCGTCACGAGTTCCTCCCGGCGACCACCGTGCAGAGTAGGGTGCCTGCCGGTTCGGTGACCGCTGGACAGGGGCCACGGGCGATCGACGATAGATCGATCGTTCCACCTGGAAGAAGGAACCACGTTGATTGAAGCTATTGGTGCGACGCTCGGATTCGCCGTCGGCATCGCCATCAGTCCGATCCCGATAGCTGCTGTGATCCTGATGTTGTTCTCGGGCCGAGCCCGAGTGAACAGCGTGTCGTTCCTCCTCGCTTGGATTCTCGGAATCGCAACGGTCACCGTTCTTGTCCTGGTGCTCCCCGGGCTGGAGACCGACCAAGGAGCACCCTCGACCACCACCGGCTGGATCAAGCTGGTGCTAGGTGG
>CAZYLX010000062.1:0-10197 GCA_964648595.1 uncultured Acidimicrobiaceae bacterium | reverse complement strand
GCAAGGCCTGCTCTGCTTCGTGAACCGTGGCCTTCCTGAGATCGAGCGAACGTTGAAGCAAGACGACCTTCTTGTGGTCCACTATTCGATCCTGGTCACGCTGTCGGCGGCCGCAGACCGGACGCTCCGATTGTCCGAGCTGGCCGACGTTGCCAACCTGTCCCAAAGCCGTCTGACGCATCGAATGCGGACCCTGGTCGAACGGGCCTATGTCGTCATCGCTCCCGACCCCGACGACGGTCGGGCGAAGAACGCCACACTCACCGCCGTTGGTTTCGGTTGGCTCGAAACCGTTGCTCCACGGCATGTCGAGGATGTTCAGCGGTTGCTCTTCGACCACCTCGATGCTGAACAGACACGGGCGATTGCCGACGGCTTCGCCAAGGTGGCCGACAGGCTCTGCGAGCAGCCACACTCCAAAACCACCGTCGGCCCGTAATAATCGCCTACTCGTGTCGATGTCACCGTTCGACGACGCGCTGATCGACCGCTCGAGCACCCCCGGAGGCTTCCATGTCTGAACTTGATCCCGATGCAGCCGTGACGGATCCCGAATTCGAGGCGGTCGTGACCGAACCCGAGCCTGCGGTCACCGAATCCGAGCCTGCGGTGAGCGGCTCCGAACTGAAGGTCATCGAACGACCGATCCGTGACCACCGGATCACCCGTACTGTTCTGGGCGGATCGGCGCTGGCCGTCTTCGGTGTGTTCGGTACCTGGGCGTCGGGGTCGGGCGTGACGCTCAACGGCGTCGAGGGCTCGCACAACGGCTGGGTCGTCGTGCTCGCGGTGCTCGTGATGGCCGCGCTCTCTCGCCCGCTTGGTCGTGGCTCGGGCCCAGCGATCGTCGCTGCCGTGTTGCTCATGACGAGCGTGATGAGCACCGTTTTGGGCACCGACGGACCTCCCGATCTGGGCCGGTCGTGGGGTTGGTGGGTCACGCTGGCGGGCTCGCTCGTGCTGGTCGGGGCGTCCGGCTGGGCTCTTGCCCACCGGGCGACGGCCACTGGGCGAGGTGACGTGACGACGACGCCGAGGGGGCTGTGGCACTATCTGGCGCTGATTCTGGCCGGCATCGGGCTGGTGGTGCTCGTCATCCTGTCCTTCGTGGTGCGTCAGGTCCTCATCGTTGGGGAGGACGTGAGCTGGCCTCCGCCTCGCGACGCCATCACCGCCGATCAGGCTCAGGCCGCGACCGAGGCCTTTGTTGCCGGCGATCCGAGGCCGGGCGATCTGGGTCTCGACTACGCGTGGTCGACCGCTGTCGGCATCGATCCCTGGCCCGAGGGCGCCGAGTTCTTCCCGAGGATCTTCGCCGACGTCGAAGCTGCGGAGGACTCGATTCACATCATCATGTTCGGCTTCAATTCGGAGGAGGTGGGCACCGAGATGGTCGAGTTGCTGGTCAAAAAGCTGAACCAAGGAGTGGAGGTGCGGGTCCTCGTCGACTCGTACGGTTCGCGCGCGTTCGGGGACCACGAGGTGGTCTTTCGGACCCTCGCCGGCGCCGGCGCCGACGTCATCGTCAACGACGTGTTGCCGGTCGACCGTGACGGGCTGTACCCCGATCGATCATTCGACTGGCGTCAGGACGAGGTCGGCCGTGCTGAACATCGCAAGCTGGTCCTGGTCGACGGCGTTGTGGCCTGGAACGGCGGCGCCGGCATCGAGGATCACTTCCTCGACGGGCGATTCCACGACGTGATGGTGCGGATCACCGGTGACGTCGTGCGTCAGTTCCAGTCGGTTTTCCTGACCTCGTTCGCCACCCACGATGTCTCGTTGCCCGATGATCTGGGCCGGTACTTCCCCGATCAACCCGATCCGGGCACTGTCCCCGTCGCGTTGTTGCAGGTGGTGCCTGGCGGGTTCTCCTCGGGGCCGCAGGCGGTGCGGGAGATGATCGACAACGCAGAGCAGCGACTCGACATCATGAACCCGTACCTGACCGACGTCGACATGATCAAGCGGATCATCAACGCGGCCGAGCGCGGAGTGCAGGTTCGCATCGTGGTGTCCGAGGAGTCGAACAACGGCATCGCAACGGCATCAGCGAAGCACCATTATGGCGCGCTGATCGACGCGGGGGCCGAGATTTGGGAATACCCCGGAGCGGTGGTGCACGCCAAGCTCGTCGTCGCCGACGACAAGGTGCAGTTCGGCACGCTCAACTTCGATGCCTGGGCGCTTTATCGCGACTTCGAGTTGTCGATGCTGGTCGAGAGCGAGGAGCTCGCAGATCTGTTCGAGGAGCGGATTTTCGGTCCAGACATCGCCAGGTCGAACCCGGGCGAACCACCCTCCGGCTTCGGTGACACGACGATCTCGTGGATCGCCGACAAGCTCGCCTACTTCTTCTGAGCGTGGGCGCCGACCGCTCGACCGCGTCGGCGAGATGGCTTCAGGCTTCGGTGCCGCCCACTTCGACGAGACCGGATTCGTAGGCCAGAACAACTGCTTGCACCCGGTCGCGAACGCCGAGCTTCGTGAGCAGTCTGCTCACGTGGGTCTTCGCTGTCGCCTCACCGACGAACATCGCCGCCGCGATCTCGCGATTGCTCATACCCCGTGCCAGTAAACGAAGCGCCTCCAGTTCTCGATCCGTGAGATCGGCGGGCAACGAGACATCGCTCGAGCCCGGCTCGGGCCGACTGGCGAATTCTTCGATCAGCCGCTTGGTGATCGACGGGGCCAGGAGCGCGTCACCCTCGGCAATGACCCGGACCGCTTGCACGAGCTCCTTCGCCGGGGTGTCCTTGAGAAGGAACCCGCTGGCGCCGGCACGCATCGCGGCGTACACGTATTCGTCGAGATCGAAGGTCGTCAGTATGAGCACCTTTGTCTTGAGCGATGCATCGCTGCTGATCAGCTGTGTTGCTTCGATGCCGTCCATGTTCGGCATCCTGACGTCCATGAGCACGACGTCAGGGTTCGTCCGTCGACAGAGCTCGAGGCCGGTCAGGCCGTCTGGTGCGTCGCCGACAACATCGACGTCTGGCTGAGCTTCCAGAATCATCGTGAAGGCATCACGCATGAGTGCTTGGTCGTCGATCACCGCGACTCGGATCGTCACGGGAGTGCCACGATTGCATGGTTACTCGACTCAACGCGAGGCCGATTGGCGTCCCCATCGGTGGGGAGCAGCGCGCTGACCTCGTATCCGCCGCCGAGTCGAGGGCCGGCCGAAAGCTCGCCACCGTAGGCCTCGACGCGTTCTCGCATCCCGATGAGACCATTCCCCGAGTTGTCAGAAGGGGGCTTGGAGACCAAGCCGCGCCCAGTATCTGTGATGGTCAGGCAGAGCGCGTGCGGTTCGTAGAGAACTTCCACTCGAACCGATGCTGCGGTCCCACCATGTTTGAGCACATTGGTCAGCGCTTCCTGAACGATCCGATATGCCGCGAGGTCAAGGCCAGGCGACAACCGTCCGGGGCTCCCGGACACCTCGAGTTCGGTCGGAGTCCCGGCATCGGTGCAGCTCGTCACGAGTTTCTCCACATCGCTGAGCGATGGTTGTGGGGCACGTTCGCCGAGGTTCGACGAGCCCTCCTCCTCATTGCCATTTCGCAGAACCCCGAGCATTCTTCGCATTTCGGAGAGCGACTCTCGCCCGGTTGTCTCGATGCTCTGCAGGAGTTCGAGTGTTCGTTCTGGATGGGTGTCGAACGTTTCCTGGGCCGCTGCTGCCTGGACAGAGATCACGCTCATGCCATGAGCGACCACATCGTGCATCTCTCGTGCGATTCGAAGGCGCTCCCGGGCGACGGCCCGCTCCGCGGCAGCTGCTTGGTCGGCCTCTGCGTGATCGGCCCGTGCTTCGGTGTCGAGGAAGATCTCATGCCGGTTCTTCACGACGGCTCCGGCGACAGCAGCCCCGCAGATGACGACGAGCATGCCCGCTGCGTCGGAGTACCGGTAGCCATTCTCGCCGTCGAAAATGCTGATGCTTGCGATCCAGAACAGGGCGGCGATTCCGACAGCAACAGCGATCCACGCTCGGGCCCGAGGCGACCCATAAATGGCAACTGAATAGACCGCGATCAGGCCGATAGCCGACAGGTACGAGCCATAGCCCCGGAGGTAGGCGACGGCCAGAACGGCCAGGGCGATTGTCAGGACGGCGACGGGGAATGAACGACGCCAGACGAGCGCCAGCGATCCACCGCAGACCAGCAAGACGGCGAGAGCGTCCGGCTCGCGCGTTGCCACGATGTTCGTGCCGAAGACCTCTGCCAAGCCGAGAACCATGGCCAGCAGCGCAACACCGAGGTCGATGAGGATCGGTCGTGAGCGGATCTCCTGCTGGGCCCGTCGCGTGGCCTCGATCAGCGAAGGTGCGAGGGAGCTCATGGGACGACAGTACTGGATCGACGCCGTCCGATGCTTCCGTCATTCGTCGCTCATCGTTCCCCCAAAGGGATGAATTCATTCGTCGGTGTCAGAGCGGTGATTCCCCCGAAATCGGGAGATCGAATCACGACTTCGCCTGATGACTCATCGCCCTCGATTTCTTACGTTTGAAACACACACAAACGAACGAACGAAAGCGATCGACATGACACTCATCCAGGACACGCTCACCATTCCGGCTACTGGGCATGCAGCAGCAGCCGCTCGTGGGGCAACGAAGGTCTACGGCAAGGGCGATACCGAGGTCACGGCACTCGACAACGTTGATGTCGACTTCATGGCCGGCCAGTTCGCCGCCATCATGGGGCCGTCCGGTTCCGGCAAGTCGACGCTCATGCACTGCATGGCCGGCCTCGACCGGCTCGATTCGGGCTCGGCCAACATCGGCGATACCGACGTGGCGACGGCGTCCGAACGTGAACTCACGATGCTGCGACGTGACCGGCTCGGCTTCATCTTCCAGGCGTTCAACCTTGTTCCAACATTGTCGGCCATCGAGAACATCACGCTCCCGATGGATCTTGCCGGTAGGAAGCCCGACAAAGGCTGGCTCGAGAACGTCGTCACGACTGTCGGCTTGTCCGACCGACTCCGCCACCGACCAAACGAGTTGTCCGGTGGGCAGCAACAGCGGGTCGCTGTTGCCCGGGCTCTGGCCAGCCGACCCCAGATCATCTTCGCCGACGAACCAACCGGCAACCTCGACAGCACTACCGGAGCCGAGATTCTGGCGTTCATGCGTCACGCCGTGCGGGAGCTCGGCCAGACGATCGTCATGGTGACCCACGATCCCGTCGCCGCCAGCTACTCCGACCGCGTGGTCTTCCTGGCCGACGGTCAGATCACAGACGAGCTGCATGAACCGACCCCCGACACCGTCCTCGACCACATGCGTCGAATCGGCAACTGAACCCACCAAACGAACCGGAAGGAACCTCTCTCATGTTGCGACTCACCATCAAGAATCTCCGGGCCAACAAGGTCCGCTTTGCTCTCACCACCTTCGGCGTCATGCTCGCCGTCAGCTTCGTCGTCTCGGCCTTTGTGCTGGGTGACGGACTCCGCAGTTCCTTCGGCGATGTCGCCGAAGACACCACTGCCGGCATCGATCTCGAGGTCCGGCCTGTTTCTGACTTCGGGGATCCCCTGCCTCTTCCCGCCGATTTCGTCGAGGTCGTCGCCGGCGTCGACGGTGTCGCCGACGCCGCCCCTGGCATCGAGTCACCGTGGGACGCCATCCAAGTCATCGATGGCGATGGAGAACCCATCGTCACGATCGGCCCGCCCCAGATCGCCTATGCGTGGTCGGACAACGCGGAGCTCAGCCCCTTCACGCTGATCGACGGCGCGGCGCCAGGTCGAGGCGAATTCGCTGTCGACTTCGATTCGGCTTCGGCGTTCGATCTCGCTGTAGGCGACACCTATGACATTGTCACGCCGAGTGGACGGGTCAATCTGACCCTGTCCGGAACGTCGTCGTTTGGCTCTGAGAACGAGACCCTCGGCGCAGTCCTCGTGCAGTTCAACTCCAGCGAGACGGGCTCAATCCTTGGCATCGACGGCGTGAACACGGTCGACGTCCAGGTGGAAGACGGAGCAGACATCGCCGCGGTGCAGGCCGCTGTAGCGGCAGCGGTACCGACTGCTGAAGTCGTCGATCACGACGTCATCTCGGCGGAAGCATCGGATGAGTTCACCGGCGAAATCGACGTCGTCGGCAACATCCTGCTCGGCTTCGGCGGAGTCTCGCTGTTCGTCTCGATCTTCATCATCTACAACACCTTCGCCATCGTCCTGGGCCAACGGACGCAGGAACTCGGGCTGTTGCGAACGATCGGTGCCGATCCGAGCCAGATCAGGAGGTCGGTCCTCGGTGAAGCAATCGTCATCGGTGCGCTCGCTTCTGCCGGCGGAATCGCCGGTGGTGTCGGCGTCGCCCAGGGACTGAAGGCTCTCTTCAACGCCACGGGCGGCAGCTTGCCGGACTCGCCGACGATCATCGCTACTCGCACCATCGTTGCTGCTCTTGTGATCGGTCTCGGCGTCACGATTCTCGCCGCCATCGGCCCAGCACGTAAGGCGTCGACCATCCCCGCCATCGCTGCGTTGCGCGGCGGTGAAGAGGCATCCAAGCCCGGCAGCCGTACTCGGGTGATCTCCGGTCTCGGCTTGTTCGGAACTGGCCTTGCGCTTGGCGGCTTCGGTCTCGCTGGGACAGGAGGAACGGCCGCAACGGTGGCCTTGATGGCCGCTGGGGCAGTCGGGGTCTTCCTCGGCGTCACGCTGCTGAGTCCGATGGCCGTTGGTGTCGTCACTCGTGTGCTCGGATGGCCGCTGGCGAAGGTGAGCGGTGTTCCCGGCCGTATGGCGCAGCAGAACGCAGCCCGGAATCCCCGGAGGACGGCAACAACGGCTGCTGCTCTGATGATCGGGCTCGCGCTGGTGTCGACTGCTCTGGTCGTCGGACAGTCCGTCAAGGCCAACTTCAGGACGACGCTGGAAGAGTCAGCGGTCGCCGAGTACTACGTCACCGATCAGCTCGAGGATGTGGATTTCCCGCTCGGGGTCAAGGCTGAGCTCGCTTCGAGCGATGTGGTGACCGATGTGACGGGCTTCCGTTATGTCGAGACTCGGGTCGACGGTGAGATCGGCACCAACGTCGCCACGGACTTCGGTCAGCTTCAGCAGCTGTTCGACGCTGACGTTCGAACAGGAAGCCTTGATGCGACGGCGACGAAGCCAGCGCTGATCTCGGCTGACCATGCCGAGCAGACTGGCCTGGGTGTTGGTGACATCGTCACGACGGAATTCTCGAACGGAGCGGCAGTCGAATCGACGATCACCGGTGTCTTCCACGATGAGGCGCTGATCGTGTCCGACTATCTCTTCGACGAGTCCGTGTTCGACGCCGCTGGTGACTCGACGGGCTACGAATGGTTCGCTCTCAACATCTCCGACTCGGCCACTGCGGCCGACATCGATGCAGCGATCGCAGGCTGGCAGGAACGCCTGCCCGCTGCCGACATCGAAACTTCGGAAGCGTTCCGGGGTCGGGTCGAGGGTCTGATCGACGAGACACTGGCCGTAGTCAATGTGATGGTCGCTCTGGCCGTGGTGATTGCCCTCATCGGTATCGCCAACACGCTGGCCCTCTCGGTCTTCGAGCGAACCAGGGAACTCGGTCTGATGCGTGCGGTTGGGATGACCCGGCGCCAGCTGCGTCGGATGGTTCGCTTCGAAGCTGCACTTGTCGCCAGCTTCGGTGCGGTGCTCGGAGTTGCTATCGGGCTGCTGTTCGGTTGGGGAGTGGTTGAGGCCCTCCCTGACTCGTTCGCCTCGACCTTCGCTGTTCCGGTGCAGTCGATTGTCATGCTGATGCTGATTGCAGCCGGCGCCGGGGTGCTGGCCGCTGTGCTGCCGGCACGCCGGGCAGGTCGTCTCAACGTGCTGGACGCCATCTCCCACTGACGTCGACCGACGATTGGGCTCTGTGGGCGCGACATGGGCATTCTTGTCCCATGTCGTCGCCCACTTTGCGCGCTCCGTCACCGATCGATCGAGCGTTTCTCACAAACCAGCCGGACACCGGAACCCTCATCCTTGTTCGGCATGGCCAGCAGCAATGGCCAGATCCTGAGAGCGCGGTGTCCGCTGATTGGGTCGATCCTCCGCTCTCCGAGACGGGCCGCCAGCAGGCCCAATGTGTCGGGCGCTGGCTTGCGGACAAGCCGATCAGCGCCGTCTACAGCTCGCATCTCCTGCGGGCTCACGACACCGGCAAAGCGATTGCCGCTCACCACGACCTCGATGTCGAGGTGATCGAGGCATTGGCCGAGATCCACATCTACAAGGATCTCCCTCCGGACAAGCGTGCTGTCGACACGATGGGCCAGAAAGCCATGGAGGGCATCTGGGAACGGTTCGTCCAGACCCGGAGTTGGGATGCATACCCCCACACCGAGACGTCGGCGGATTTCCGTCGTCGAGTTGGTTGGGCAATCGAGTCGGCGATCGTGAGCCATCCGGGCGAAACGATCGTGATCGCCTGCCATGGCGGCGTCATCAACGCCTACCTGGCTGAGATCCTCGGAATGGGCGTCGACATGTTCTTCCGACCCTTCCACGCGTCGGCCCACCGGCTCCTCTTCGGCCAGGGTCGGCGAGTGATCGAGACCCTGAACGAGGAGAGCTACCTCGCCGCCGAGGGCCTGCTGACCCACTGACTGCGCGGCGGCTGCTGTTCTCAGTCGCTGATTTCGGTCACAGCCGTGATTTTGGTCGGGCTCAGCCGGACGATCTGTTCACCCAGTACGCCGTTTCTCGCTCCGTACTCCTCGGCCCGTTCAGAACCCATGTAGCGGGCGCCGAGTGTGGTGGCCAGATCACGAACCCGGTCGAGGTCGTCATCGAAGCTGACAGTCGCATCGATCTTCACGAACCCGAACGGCGGTGCCTCTTCATCGACAAGCAGGCACGCCTGGCCGGTGCGCACGAGCGCCTTGGACTTGCCTGTATCCACGTGGGTGTTGAACACGACATCCTCACCATCGAGCGTGAACCAGATCGGGGCGACGTGGGGGCGGCCATCTCGCGCCACCCAGGCCAGCTTGCCCGTCCGGGTGCCCCCCAGCAGGAAGGCTCGAGTTTCGTCTGGGGTCATGTCGCGCATGCCGTGCCCAACACCGAACGCAGCGAGGCGATTCCGTCCAGTGAATGTGTTCTTGCAAGCGTGCAACCCTCGCAGTGACCGACGGCACGTCACCCGCTCGGGAGCGGTCGCCGGGATAGCGTCGGCGGGTGATCAGCGGACGGTGTCGACGTGGCTAGAGCAGTCGCGCCGGAACGCGAACCTGGGCCGGCCCCCCGCCCCTCACCCGATCGATGGCCATTCGATCCGTCCCGTCTCCGCTTCTACTACGGATGGGTTGTCCTCGTCGTCGGCAGCATCGGGATCCTCGCCTCGGTGCCGGGCCAGACCGCTGGGGTCAGTGTCTTCACCGATCAACTCACCGAGACGACCGGCCTCAGCAGGCTCGAGCTCTCGATCGCTTACCTGATCGGTACGGGAACGAGCGGCTTGCTCTTGCCTCGGGCCGGCCGAGCGATCGATCGGTACGGATCCCGAACGGTCGCTGGTGTCGCTGTGATCGGTTTGGCGACCACGCTCGTCGGGTTGAGCATCGTTGGTCCGATGACCACAACGGTCGGCATGATCGTGATGAGCCTTGGTTTCGGGTGCCTCCGCTTCACCGGACAGGGCCTGCTCACCCTCACCTCTCGCACGATGATCTCTCAGTGGTTCGAACGTCGCCGCGGCATGGTGACGTCGTCCTCGAACGCAGTGATGAGCTTCGCATTTGCATCGAGCCCAGCTCTGCTCTTGGCGCTCATCGAGATCGACGGCTTCCGCACGGCGTGGCGCATTCTGGCCGTGACGCTCGTGGTCGTGATGGGGGCGATTGTTGTCATCTTCTTCCGCGACAGCCCCGAGTCGTCCGGGTTGATCATCGACGGTGGCGTTGCCTCCACCTCGGCATCTGACGCAGAGACCGCCATTGGTTCCGACCAGGACCGGACTCGTGCCGACGCGATCCGTGACCTGCGGTTCTGGGTCGTGACGATTCCGGTGGTTGCGATGGCATCGACCTCCACGGCTCTCACGTTCCACATTCTCGACTTCGGCTCTGAGCTCGGGATCGCTGACGATCGCATCGTGCGAATCTTCCTGCCGATCGCGTTCGTCTCGGTACCGGTCACTCTCATCGGCGGCTGGATGGCCGACACGGT
>CAZYLX010000061.1:0-10271 GCA_964648595.1 uncultured Acidimicrobiaceae bacterium | reverse complement strand
GGTGATGACCCCGTCGAGATCGAACAGTACGCCTGCGTAGTCTGTCCATCGAAAGGTCTTGGCGGTGACTCTGCTCACTCCGCGACTGTAGACGCCAGATCTCGATCGGCATCGAGTCAGCCTGCCCGGTGATGGCCGGAGCGCTCAGCGGAGCGACGCGAGATCGAAACAGGCGAAGAACGCCATGATGCGTTCGACGTCTCCGGTGCTGCGGACTGCTCCGCTGTCGAAGGCATCACCGAGGCCCTGCTTGCCTCCGAGGATCTGAGCCCAAGTCGCATGAGAGAGCTGCAGCTCGAGTTCGGCTCCCTGGCCGTCCGTCGGCACGGCGACGCTTCGTCTCATGTGGAGGCCGGTCGTTGTTCCTTCTTCGAACACGAACCGAAGATGATCGTCGCGGCCCTCGGCCCTTGCTGGATCCAAGAGAACCCGAAGGACCTTCACGAAGGTTTCTGGCGGAGCGCCGAGCACCTCGTCGGCCCGGATTCGCAGTCCGTAGAATCGGGAGAGATCGATCGACCCCTCGAGCGCGAGCGCCTGGGTCAGGCACCAGTTCCGAACGTTCTGGGCGGTTGTTCGCTGGGCGATCGCTCGCAACGGGACAGCCAGGCGGGCCCGGTGATCATCAGATGGGTCGATGACGACGAGCCAGCTGGCCAGTTCGAGCGCCCACCGGATGTCGCCCTCGGCGAGCGCCGCGGCGATCTGTTCGACGACGGCGTCTGCCCCGCCGAAGCCAGACACGAGCTTGGTCGCCCGTTCCTCGCGGGGCAAGGGAAAGAGATGGGCCGGGTCCTCGTCGAACCAGCCGAAGAGCCCGTTGTGGATCTGGCGGACGTGGTGTTCGGCAACGCCGTAGAACTGTCGAGCGATCTCCGATTGCTCGAACACCTCGGGCAGGCGGACGTGTTCGGCCAATTCGTCTGCGGTCAAGCCAGCGTTTGCCCCTCGGACCGTTTGATCCCACAAGAACTGGATGCTGTCGCGGTAGTTCTCGACTTCGGTTGCGATGTGCTCCGCCCCGGTCAGCGGCCGTCCGTGGGCCCCGATGAGATGCTCGGCTCCGAGGCTGGCCACGTGATCCAGGCCAGCGAGCAGGACGCGGGGATCGCGGTACTCCTCGCCTCGAATCGCGAACACATTGAAAAGCACGGGCCACACGATGTTGTTGACGCAGACACCGAGGTCCGGGAACCAGATCGTGATCGAGTCGTCTGCGTCCGACGGGGCATGGGTCATCTCGACCCGAAGGCCGGCAATCGTGGTTTCGAGGGCGTCCTGGAGCGTGTCGGTGGCTGGGAGGTGGCCGCGGGTCGACGGACGGTTCGCAGGATTCGAGAAGAAGCGACCAAGACCGACATGGAGCAACGCGTCTGATCCTTCCGTCGGAAGCAGCATGCCGAACTGGTGGACCAGACCGCGGCGGGACCTACCAGCGACCTCGCCTCCGAACCGAAGGCGGTTGGCCGCAACTCGCTCGTGGGCCCAAACAGGCAACTGGTCAGCCGACACGCCGCCGTCTTCGAGGATGGCCGTCGTGCCGTCGACGTAGTGGAAGTGGGTGTAGATGCAGGCGACGATCGGCGTGGACGTCGCCGTTCGAAGCTGCGCAATGGCGGCTGCCATTTCCTCGACGCAATCACCAGTGTCGATGGCGATGATCCCCTCCGGGCCTTCCACGAACGTCTGATTCGACAACCCGTTTCCGACCACGCACCACGCGTTGTCTCCGACCTCGTACATCTTCGGAGCGATGCGATCCAGATGATCGATGGCTGCCGGGTGGGCCAGTTGACCGGCAGGGCCAAGACCGGGCTCGCTCCGATCAAATGATGCGGGAATGGATGTGCTCGTTTGATCGGCCATGGTCTGCAGACTGCCGGAATCTGCCCCGTTCAGGCAAGAGAGGCAACCAACAGCCGGGCGACACCAGCGCCAGCTGTCGACGAACCTGACCGGTCAAGTCAATGGGTCTACGATCCAGGAATGGCAAACGCACCCGGACCTGACCTCCTCGCCGCCTCCTCCACCCTCGACGCCGACACGATCGAGCTGCGCAGAAGCATTCACGCCGATCCGGAGCTTGGTCTCCAGCTTCCTCGGACCCAGCAACGGATCCTTGATTCGCTCACCGGGCTCGGGCTCGACATCACACTCGGAGAATCGACCACGTCCGTCGTCGCCGATCTCGACACCGGCAAGCCAGGGCCGACGGTTCTGCTGCGGGGCGACATGGACGCCTTGCCGCTTCAAGAGGACTACGAGTCGCCGTTCCAGTCCAAGATCGAAGGAGCGATGCACGCCTGCGGGCACGACTCTCACGTGGCCATGCTGGCCAGCGCGGCTCGGCTTCTGAGCGAGAACAAGAGCGAGCTCACCGGCAAGGTCCGGTTCATGTTCCAGCCCGGCGAAGAGGGTCACCACGGAGCCAAGTACATGATCGAGGAGGGTGTTCTCGAGGGCGTCGATCGAGCCTTCGCCATTCACGTGTTCACGAACTTCACCGACGGCATGATCACCACCAAGGGCGGTTCGTTGATGGCCAGCGCCGACCGCTTCGAGATCACGGTTCACGGTGAGGGCGGCCACGCTTCTGCCCCTCACCACTGCGTCGACCCGATTCCCGCCGCAGCGGCAACAGTGACCGGACTCCACACCATGGTCAGCCGCTCGCTCGACCCCGCTCTGAACGGGCTCGTCACGGTGGCTCACATCCAGGCCGGCACGACCAACAACGTGATTCCGCCGAACGCATTCATGGAAGGCACGATCCGAACCCTCGACGAAGGCACGCGGGCAACGATCCACTCGGATCTCGTTCGTGTGGCTGAGGGAACGGCCGCCGCCCACGGTTGCTCGTGCACCTCGGAGATCATCCCCGGCTACCCCGTCACGGTCAATCATCAGGAACAGGCTGACCTCGCCCTCTCGATCGCCGAGGGTGTGCTCGGCTCACAGCAGGTCGTCGAGATGCCGCGGCCACTTCTGGGGGCGGAAGACTTCAGCTACGTGCTTCAGCAGGTTCCCGGTGCTATGGCCTTCATGGGTGTGTGCCCTGAAGATCTCAATCCGGCAACGGCTGCGCCCAACCATTCGAACTTGATGCGAATCAGCGAGAAGAAGCTGGCCAATGGTGTCGCTCTGTACGCCGCCATGGCGATGGCCAACTGATTGCTGCGATGTCGCCCCGAGCTCAGCCGAGCTGTCGGCTGAGGTAGACGAACTCGAGGGCTGATCGTTTCGCGGCTTCGGTCTGGTTGGCCGCGGCCGAGTGCCCGCCATCAATGTTCTCGTAGTACAGGAACGGCAGCCCGGCGGCTTCGAACTGCTTTGCCATCTTCCTGGCATGGCCCGGGTGCACACGATCGTCCTTTGTCGAGGTCAGGAAGAGGGGCAGGGGATAGGGCTTCGATGCATCGAAGTTCTGGTACGGCGAGATCGTTTCGAGGAAGGCTCGCTCGTCGGGATCTTCTGGCGAGCCGTACTCGTCGACCCAGGACGCTCCTGCGAGCAGCAGGTGATAGCGCAACATGTCCAGAAGAGGGACTTGCACCACCACCGCGTTCCACAGATCGGGGCGTTGGTTGAGCATCACGCCCATCAACAGTCCGCCATTTGACCCGCCCATGATGCCGAGGTGTCGGGGAGTCGTGATCTTCCTCTCGATGAGGTCCTCGGCAACGGAGATGAAGTCGTCGTAGATCCGCTGCCGATTGCCCTTGAGCCCGGCCTGATGCCAATCGGGGCCGAACTCTCCGCCACCGCGAATATTGGCCAGCACATAGGCTCCGCCCTGCTCCAACCAGAGCCTGCCGATGGTGCCGCCGTAGCTCGGAGCGAGCGAGACCTGGAAGCCGCCGTAGCCGTACAGAAGTGTTGGCGTTGTGCCGTCGAACGCGATGCCTTCGCAACGCACGACGAAGTAGGGGACTGGAGTGCCATCGGTTGACTCGGTGGTGAACTGTTCGACCACCAACCCATCGGCATCGAAGGAAGACGGGAGATGCTTCAGCGGCGAGAGGTCGCCCGTTTCGCTGTCGTAGCGAACGAGCGAGCTCGGAGTGAGAAAGTCCTCATAGCTGAGGAAGACCGTTGCCTCGTCCTTGTCAGCGAACGTGATGCCGGCCTGCCCCTTGCCAGGGAGATCGATGGGAGTCGTCGCCCAACCGCGATCGCTCGCACCACTGCCCGGCTCGATGCGGACCGGTTCGATACGAAGGACCTTGGCGACGACGTTCTCGTTGATCGAAAGGAGGCAGGCCCCTTCGGCGACCGCAATACCGTTCACGGCTTGGGTCGCGTTCGGTCGGAAGACGAGCTCGACGGCGGGCAAGGATTTCGTGGTCAGGAACGCTTCGAGGTCGAAGGCGACAAGGTCACCCGACAGGAAACGGTCGTCGCCGGCTTCCCAATCCTGCTCGAGCGTGAACACGAACCGGCCTCGGTACACGCCGTTCGGCGTTGACTTCTGCGGGATCGGCCAAGCGATTGGACCGTCGTCGGTGAAGTGCCAGTAGGTCGAGGTGAAGAAGGTGTCGGCCTGGACCGCTCCGGCCAGCAACGTTCCGTCGTCTTGTTCGACGGTGAACGGCCACACTCCGACATCGGTCGGCTCACCACGGACCAGCTCTTCAGCTTCGTCGATGGCGGTGCCCCGACGCCACTTCTTGACGACGTAGGGATAGCCAGACTCGGTGACCGTGTCGTCGCCCCAGTCAGTAGCGATCAGGACGGTGTCGGCGTCGATCCACGCCACGGCCTGTTTCGCTTCTGGGCTGACGAAGCCGTTGTCGACGAACGATCTCGACCCGATGTCGAATTCGCGGACGACTACCGCGTCCTTGCCGCCATCAGAGAGTGAGACGGTGCAGAGGTAGCGGTCGTGGCCCTTTTGTCGATGACAGTTGGCTCCTTTGAAGACCCAGTTCTTGCCTTCATCGTTGGCCAACGCGTCGACGTCGAGGATGGTCTCCCAGGCAGGGGAGTCTGTGGCGTAGCTGTCGAGTGGTGTTCGGCGCCACACGCCGCGGACGTGTTGGTCGTCCTGCCAGAAGTTGTAGACGCTGCCGTCGCGCACCGTGCCATAAGGGATCCGGTCCTTGGACGTTGCAACCTCGAGCGCAGCCTCGTGGAAGTCGGCGTAGCGAGGATCGTTCTGCAGGTCGGCCAGGGAGCGGGTGTTCTGGGCTCGAACCCAGGCCAAGGCCTCATCACCCTCGACCTCTTCGAGCCAAAGGTGCGGATCGTTTTCTGTTGCTGGCGTCGGGGCATCACTGGGGGCGTCCACGGCACGAGGATATGGTCTCGGCCCGCCTCGGGCGCTCGGTGTCGTCGGCGCGATCAGGCGGGAGACTTGGCTTCGAGCCATGCTCGCCAACGTGGATCGTCTCGCGTCGCGATGGTGTCCCGGTTGTCTCCGTAGAGGTAGTACCAGATCGATACCGCACACTGGTCGCCGGTTCCCTCGGCGGCGATGAAGCCGGTCCCTGATGCCGGAGCATCGACGAGGAGCGACACGCGATGGGGTGTGGCCTGCACAACGACGCCCGAGAGGACCGGAGCATCCTTCGCTCCCACCGTGAGGCGATCTCCAGCGTCCGGGGTCGCCGACACGCCGAGAGCTTCGGTGAGCGCCGACCAGGCCGTCCTGGTGTCGACCGGCCACATCGCCATCGGAAGCAACGCCGACGCGGGCTCGGGGGCGAAGTACTCGAGGTGCAGACGCAGACCTGTGAGGAACATCTTCCACCCCTCGGCCATCGCGTCGTACTGGGCGTCCCATTCATCGCCGTCGCCGAATCCGGAATTGACCAGCCGAACCACGCAGGTTCCACCGTCCTTGACCTCGACCAGCCATTCGAACGCCAGACCAGGCCCTTCCTCACCGCTGTCGATCACCAGACGGCGGGGCGGATCCCAGGCCGCAACCCTGCCATTGGCCTGCATCTCGGGCCCGCGGCCGAAGGACGCGTTCGCTGCACCGCCTTCGTGTCCCTCGATCTCGTGCGGCACGTACCACGAGGAGACGCCCGGCCCAGTGGCGATCGCCTGCCAAACCTCTTCCGGTGTTCCTGGCACCTCGATTTCGATCTCGATCGAGCGGGATTCATTCGTCATCGGAGGTGCCTCTTGTCGATGTCTCGGGTTTCAGGTCGAACGGAGCACCGATGTGTACCAGCGAGCTCATGGGTCTCACCTACCGCGCAGGTCGCGAGGGTGATCACGAGGGGACGGGTCACCGATCCACCGAGGTCGTCGACCAGGCCGACCAGTTCGCTGATGAGCCTTTCACGGAGCGTTGGCTCCATGGCAAGCATCCCGCTGTAGGTCCGCAACAGCGCCGCGTAGGACCCAGCGTCGTACGTCTGATCCCAGCGGAATCGACTCAGCGTGAGGTCACGACAGCGGGTGTCGGCCTGCATCGCCTCGACGATCGGCGGGGTCACGGTGCCCGACTGGGGAGCTGTCGAGCCCTTCGCCTGGCCAAACCGGGCATAGATGGGATCAGCCGCCGCGAAGTAGCCGCCGTCGGAAGCGTCGTCGATCTGGATGGTGTCGATCACGGCCAGGAGCCCGCCGGGGTGCAGGAGTTCCGCCGGGCGCGAGATCTGATGTGCCGGCGAGATCCAGTGATAGGCCGTTGCGCTGACCACACCATGAAAGCGGGCACCCGCCGCAGGAATCTGCTCGAAGTCGCCGATCTCGACGGCGAGGCGTCCCTCTGCGAGGGCAAGGGCATGACGGGAGCGGAGTCTGGCCGCGAGTGACCGGCCCAATTCGACCGCTGTCACACCTGCGCCTCTCTCGAGCATCGGTGTCGTTGCCTGGCCAGTTCCGGGCCCAACTTCGAGGACTTCCGGTCGCTTCGGGAGCAGCTCGAACAGCCGGTCGAAGAGCCCCTCTGGATAGCCCGGTCGGGCATCGTGGTAGCCGGCGGCCGACTGGTCGAAGGTCGACCGCAGATCAGGGGGATCTGACGTCATGTTCCTGTGAAGTTCGGGGGCCGCCGCTCGGTCATCGCCTTGACACCTTCTGTCCAATCGTTGCTCTGGCGCAGACGGGTCTGCTCGGCAAGTTCATGGTCCATGGCGGCAATCGCGTCCTCTGCCAGTCCCGCTCGCAGCGTCTGGCGGATCGAAGCGACGGCCAATGGGGCAGACCTGGCGATCTCCAGTGCCAAGTCCCAGGCCTTGGCACGAAGATCAGGCATCGGCACGAGATGATCGACAAGGCCCATCGCCAATGCTTCTTGGCCGTTGTACCGACGACCGGTGAAGAGGATCTCCTGTGCTTGTTGGTGCCCAACAGTTCGGGGAAGCGTCACCGAGAGTGCGAAGCCTTGATGGAACCCCAACCGGGCGAAGTTCGCGGAAAAGCGAGCTTCTGGACATGCGACCCGGAAATCCGCGGCCATGGCGACGCCCAGGCCGCCTCCGACAGCGGCGCCCTGTACGGCGGCGACGACGGGCAGAGGCTGGGCGAAGATGCGGCCGGCCTGTGCGTAGAGATCACCGGGTAGTTCTCGTTCCCTGCCTTCGGCATTGAAGTTGGCGCCCGCGGTGAAGTGCTTGCCCTCGCTGCACAGCACCACGCATCTCGCTCCCAGCCCCTGGAGCCGCTCCAGCGCGTCGGCGATCGCTTCGATCAGCGCTGTGTCGAAGAAGTTGTTCGGTGGACGGCGGATCTCCATCATTCCGATGTGATCGGAGTCGACAGTCACTGCCAGTTCTCCGTCGATGAGCGTGAAGGACTGAGCTTCGGCCATCCGTGGATCGTGCCGCATCGATTGCAACGGCGCCAGCGAGGACGACCCGTCTGCGATCTCGACGCGCCTCTCGCGGGAGACCTGCAGGCATCGTCGTCCAACGTCGAACGATGCAAGGCAACGAGGATCTCGACTGGCTGCGACAGCGTCTCCTCTCGATCGATGAAGAGATTCGAGCGACGGCACCAGACGATCTGCAGGCCAAGTTCGAGCTCGCTCGCGCCGCCGATTCATGCCGAGCCATGCTGCGCTCGAGGCGATGGCTCGCTTCATGCCGAGCGAGGGCGGCGGGCCGGGTTGACCTGGCCTTCGTGGCACGAGCGCTCGTTGCGAGGTCACATTGAGCGTCTCGGGTTCGGCCCGATCAGCTCGAGACCACCAACACGATCGCATCCTCATCGTCGAGGGCATAGAGCCAACGATCGTCGGAGCGTGGCGCCAGCGCCTCCACCTTGCGGAAACCCTCGAACCGCTCGACCTCTGTCGCACCGATGTCCCGCGTGCCGAATCCGCCATCGAGCACGAGGTGACGTGCAGCAGCTGCCTTGGCCTTTCCGGCAATCAGATCGCGCTCGGTCTGGCCGACCGTGACATGAATGGCGTCACCAACGCGTGCGATGGCCCGGATACCGTCTGGCCGCTTCCTCGTTCCGCCACTCTCGACCACATGGGAGACAACTTCGAGAGCGCCGAACTTTTCGGCTGACCAATCGGTGTCGGTCAGAACGGCGGCCGCGCCCAGGAAACGAACGAGCAAGGGCCGCCCGTCCGATGTGACCGGCCATCGCAGGCCCAGGACCAAATCATCGTCGAGAACGACGGCACCCTCGACGTTGATTGACGGGTGGTCATCGTCGGCGGGCATCAACTCGATACCAGCGAACGCTCCCATCGTCCGATCCAGAAGCGTCGACTCCAGGTGGAGGACCTCGGCCCTCACGGAGCGATCGCCGACCGAGACCTCTCGCTCGGAGAACCGTGCAATGAACGCTCGACGCTCGTCCAGGACTCCGGACTTCCCAACGAAGCTCGAGCCGATGACAAAGACTGTTTCCTCGAAACGGGCGAGCGCCTCGGCGTCGGTGCGCCGTGGCCCGTCGGCCTCGAGTCGGACCCTCAGCGCCGACCATGACGAGGCATCACCAGCTACGCGCGGGCCGACCAACAGCGAGACCATCGAGCCGAGATCACCTTCGTCGTGGCACACCCACCAGGCCTCGTCAGAACCGAGCTCCGCAAGGATCCGCGGAGACACGACGGGGAGCAGGCCGGAGGCCTCACTGGCGTCAGCGGTGAGTCGAATGCGTTCCAGCCGGGCCATGGACCGAGGCTACGAGTTTCAGTACATCGATCGCCCGTTCGGGTTCTACGCTCCCGCTGTGACTGCGTCCGATCGAGCTGCGCCGACCCCGGTCGTGCCGACTGCCGGACTGGGCTCGTCGTATCGGAAGCTGTTTGGCGCCAGCACCATCTCGAACCTCGGTGACGGTGTCGGCACGCTGGCCTATCCGTGGCTCGCTTCGGCTGTCACAAGGAATCCGCTGCTGATCGCCCTCGTCGCAGTCGCACAACGTCTCCCTTGGCTGCTCTTCAGTCTTCCGGCTGGTGTCGTCACTGATCGATACGAGCGTCGACGGCTCATGGTCGCTGCCAACACCGCACGAGCCGTGGTGACGCTGGCTGTTGCTGCACTCGTCCTCTCCGAATCCAGCGGATTGCCGGTGCCAGGCGAGCTCGACGACGCCGCCTTGACGGTTCCGACCAACCTCGGGCTCTACATCGTGCTCCTCGCGGCAACGATGGTGCTTGGTACAGCAGAAGTGCTTTACGACAACACTGCGCAGACGATCATGCCCTCGCTCGTTGCCGACGATCACCTCGAACGGGCAAATGGTCGGTTGTGGAGCGCTGAACAGGTGACGAACACGATCCTTGGGCCCGCCCTGGGAGCGTTTCTCTTGACGGTTGCGTTCTCGATGCCGTTCTTCTTCGATGCGATCTCCTTTGCCCTCTCGGCCGTCTTGATCCTTCTGATCCCCAAGGGTCCGGCGTCTTCGGTCGTCGAACGTAAACCATGGAAGTCCGAATTGTCAGAAGGATTCCGTTGGCTGTGGCATCACGAGCTGCTTCGGCCGTTGGCGATCATCCTCGGCTTCCTCAATCTCCTCTTCGCACTCTCTGGAGCCACCCTCGTGCTCTTCGCCCAAGAGGTACTCGACACGTCAACGCTCGAATTCGCGTTCCTCGCGACAGCTGGGGCAGCAGGCGGCATCGTCGGCGGATGGTCGGCTTCATGGGTCACTGCAAGGCCGGGACCCGGCCCGTCACTGTGGATATACGGGTTATTGCCGCAACGAATAAAATTTTAAAAGAAGAAATGATCAGCGGTCGTTTCCGGGAAGATTTATTCTACCGCTTAAATGTGGTTCGAATCGGGTTGCCGCCGCTAAAACAGCGCAAAGAAGATATCCGCCTGCTGGTAAATCACTTCATCGACAAGTACGCT
>CAZYLX010000060.1:0-10303 GCA_964648595.1 uncultured Acidimicrobiaceae bacterium | reverse complement strand
GGTTCACGATCACGGGTACGGCAGACTCGGCTGGTTTCGTGAATGGCCATCCAATGCTCCACAACCGCCAGATGCCTGCCATCGAAATGGACGGCCGTGACTCGCTCGACGAGCTGGTGACGATGCGGGGCTTCGACGTCGAGCTTGGTCCGGTCTTCAGCGGCGATGCCGAACTCGAGCTGTACGACAGCCCCACCGAGGAGCTCAAGGTGTTCGAACCCATCGAGGTGATCGGCGCCTACTACCGCCAGGTCGGCAACTCGATGGCGGGTGGGACCACGGTTGCTGCCAAGCCGAACCCAATGGCTGCCGCCGACCCAACATCCAGCAAGCCGGAAGGAGCTGCGTCATGACGTTCGTCGACCCCTACCTCACCGACCTCGGCCCAGACGATGCCGATATCACCAGCCACGACACCTATGTCGACGGTGTCCCATACGCCACCTTCGATCGGCTCCGAGCCGAAGACCCGGTCCATTGGACAGAAGAGGCAGACGGTTCTGGGTTCTGGTCGATCGTTCGATACGACGACGCGCTGGCCGTGAGCCGTGAGGTCGAAACGTTCACCTCGGCCAAGGGCATCCGCCTCGAAGAGATGGACGAGGAAGAGACCGCCGCCAGACGAACGATGATGGAGCTCGACCCGCCCGAGCACACCCGCTATCGACGACTGGTCAGCAAGGGGTTCACCCGTCGCACGGTCGAGTCATACGAAGACTCGATTCGGGCGCTGGCCGTCGAGGTCGTTGAGCGAGCACTGCAGAACGACGAGTTCGACTTCGTCCACGACGTGGCAGAAGAGTTGCCGATGCGCATGCTCGGCCGCCTACTCGGCACGAGCGACGAAGACGGCCGGCAGCTCGTGGCCTGGGGCGACGCCCTGCTCGGCAACACCGATCCCGATTTCACCGACTTCCCCGTCGACCTGACCGACACCGACGAGTTCCGCATGGTTCCGTTCCGTTCGCCGGCGTCGATCGAGATCTTCAAATACGCCCAGCGCCAGGCCGAGGATCGCCGGACCTGCCCTGGCGACGACGTGATCTCACAGCTGTTGGCGCCAACCACCGATGGCGAACCACTCACCGATCTCGAGTTCAACAACTTCTTCACATTGCTCGTTGCCGCCGGCAACGACACCACTCGTTACTCGATGACGGACGGCCTCTTCAGCCTGATGCATCACCCCCAGCTCTGGGATGCGTGGAAAGCCGATCCAACGCTGACTCCGACCGCCGTGGAAGAAGTCCTCCGCACCAGCTCGGTCACGATGCACTTCCGTCGAACCGCGACAAAAGACGTCGAGATGCGAGGCAAACAGATCAAGGCCGGCGACAAAGTGGTCATCTGGTTCATCTCGGCGAACCATGACCCCGACGCATTCCCGTCGCCGTACCGCTTCGATCTCGGTCGCCAACAGAACGACCACATGGCCTTCGGCCGCAACGGCCCGCACCTCTGCCTTGGTGCCTGGCTGGCCAGGATGGAACTCCGTCTCGTGTTCGAGGAACTGATGACTCGGGTCGACCGGATCGAGCCGGCAGGCGACATCCGTCGGCTGCGATCGAACTTCATCACCGGCATCAAGTCGATGCCCATCAGAGTGGTGCGCTGATGGGCACCATCGTCGGCGCCGCCCTTGTGTCACACGTCCCGACCCTGGTGCTGCCGGAGGCCGACCGGCGCGAGATGAACCACGGCGACGACACGACATTGTTTGCCGGCTTGCATCAGATCCGGGCCGAGAAGTTCGCACCACTCGACATCGACACGGTCGTGGTGATCGACACGCACTGGTTCACCACCATCGAACACATCGTGGCCAGTCATGACCGACGCGAGGGTCGCTACACCTCGGACGAGCTCCCGCGAGGAATGTCGGGGGTTCCGTTCGACCTCGAGGGCGATCGTGAATTGGCGGAAGCATGGGCGGCGACGGCTGACGGCCGCGACGACACGTGGGTCACAGCGATCGACGATCCCTACCTCCCGATCCACTACCCAACGCTCAACCTGTTGCCGTTCCTCCAGGGCGACGAGCGCTGGCTGACCGCCGGACTGTGCCAAACCGCCGACGCCCAGGACTTCCTTCTCTTCGGCGAGCTCCTGGCCGCAGCCATCGCCCAGGTCGATCGTCGTGTGGTGATCCTGGCCAGCGGCGGGTTGAGCCATCGCTTCTGGCCGCTGCGGGAGTTCCGCCAGCATGAGGCCGCTGACCCTGACCTCCACCTTCGGACTCCGGAGGCCGCGGCCGCTGATCGGAAGATCATCGACTGGCTGAAGGCCGGTGATCACGCTGCCGTGCTCGACTTCTACCCGGAGTTCCGCCAGCACGCCCCAGAAGGCCGCTTCGGCCACTACCTCACGATGCTGGGCGCTCTCGGAGGGCCGTCGTGCACGCTGACCGGCGAGCAGTTCGGCAACTACGAAGCCGTCGCCGGCACCGGCCAGGCCCACATCTGGTTCAACGGTTAGCTCCGATGACGGGGAGCGAGGCCGGCCCCCGGAACTCGAAGCCGCTGAGTTCAACAGCGCCAGCCGACGGGTCGAGGGCCAAGTCAGGGAACCGAGCGAAGAGGCGCTCGACGCCGACACGAACCTCCTGCCGCCCAAGCCACTCACCGAGGCAGCGGTGGGCGCCAAGAGCAAAGGCTGCGTGGCCCCCCTCCCGCCGATCGAGATCGATCTCCGTGGGATTCGTCCAGTGTTCCTCGTCCAGGTTCACCGAACGCAGGACGCCGGCAACCAGGTCGCCCTCAGGAATCGTGACCCCGCCGATCTTCACGTCACGAGTCGCCTGCCTCGTGACGGTGCCGACAGGGCTGTGAACCCGGAACACTTCCTCGATCAATCGTCGGAGCTTGCCCGGCTCGGCATCGATGCGAGCTCGGAGATCGGGCCGGGTCATGAGTACCCAGGCGACGAGACCAATGCCGTCCCGTGGCTCGTTGATCCCTCCGGAAATCATCAGCCGGACGTTGTTGACGATCTCCTCCGGTGAGGCGCCGGCTCGGACGAAGAACGCGATTGCCGACTCGTCGCTGCTGTCGACTCCGGCGATCCTCTCGTCGATGGCCGCCCCGAGTTCGTGCTTGACCTGGTCGGCCGTCTCGGTGACGTCAGGATCGTTCTCGAAGTTGGCGATGTCGGCACACAGACCTTCGCACCACGTCCAGATGCGATCGAGCCCGTGATGGTCGAGGCCAAGCACGGTGGCCAAGCTTCCCGCCGCCAGTGGCTGGGCGTAGGCGGCCATGAGGTCGAATCCTTCCGGATCGAGCTGCGCCACCAGCCCTTCAGCCAACGCACCGAGTTGATCCGAGACAAAGGAGCCGCTCCTGCCCCCCGGCTGGAACGGCGGCTTCATGATCCCTTGCAGCCTCGTGTGGTCGGGCGGATCGACCGTGAGCATGTTGCGACCGAGTGCTCGAGCCAGGAACGACGGCTCGGTGGCGGCCGAGAACAGCTCGGGGTGAGCCTCGATGTTGGCAACATCATCCCATCGCGTCACGAGCCACATCTCGAGCGCAGGAACGAAACACACCGGCGACTCAGCTCGGAGACGAGCCAGAATCGGAGCCGGGTCGGCTTCCAGTGAAGCCAGGTCGATTTCATCGGCAAACATCAGTGGTACATCAGGTATTCGTTTCGCTCCCATGCAGAGATGGGTGCAGTTCCGTCGAACGATCCTTCGGCTTCGACGAATCGTTCCCACTCGGCCCGCTTGTTGGCGACGAAGTTGTCGACCGAGTCCTGCCCGAAGGCCGCCGTGAACGACGTGTCGGCGACGAGCTGATCCAGGGCCTCGGCGAGATCGTCAGCGGCAGAGACCGAGGTGTTGACGTCTTCGAACCCGTCGCCGGTCTCTGCTGGGGGGCACTCCATTTTGCCGATCACACCGAGCCGAGCAGCGGTGAGGACCGCAGCAACAGCGAGGTGGATGTTTGCCGCACCATCTCCAACGCGACTCTCGATCCTGGTGCCGGGACCACGGGCAGGCGGAATACGGGTGGCGACACAGCGGTGGTCGTGGCCCCAGTTCGCCCAGTAGCCAGCGAGCTGGGCCGGTTGCAGCCGTCGGTAGGCATTGACCGTCGGGGCCGAGATCGCTGTCAGTGCCTGATGGTGAGTGCACAAGCCGGCAATCGCCTGCTTCGCCAGCGCCGAGACACCGTCGTCGCTGGTGACGTCCTCGAAGGCGTTGCGACCGTCGACGTCGACCACCGACATGTTGACGTGAATGCCAGATCCACTGATCTCGGGGAATGGCTTGCCGAGGAAGGTGAGATCGAACCCCCGGGCCAAGGCCACCTCTCGGGCAAGGGTCCGGAACAGGAAGACCTCGTCGGCCGCTGCCAAAGCCTCCTCGTACTGAAGGGTCAGCTCGTACTGGGATTCGTCGAATTCGGCGTTGATCGATTCGAGTCGGAACCCGCAGTCGGCTGCGATCGTCATGATGTCGTCGATCACACCGTGGGGGTCGTTGGTGATCCCCGTTCCGTACACCATCGCTCGCGGGTTCTCGAAGCGTTCCCAACCTCCGTCACCATCGGGCTGCAACAGGTAGGCCTCGGTCTCGATGCCGACGTTGACCGAGTAGCCGAGCGCGGCCCACCCAGCGATCGCTTCCTTCAGCACCTGACGGGGAGCAAACGGATAGGGAGCATCGTGGAGAGCCAAGTCGGCAATGGCCACACCGGTCCGGTCGTCTTCCCAACTTCGACGCAAGGTGGCCGGGTCGAAGGTGGCGTGCACGTCGATCAGCCCCTCCAGGAAGTACGAGCCCGGCGCCGCAATCATGCTTCGGTCGTAGCCGAGACCGAACACGGTGGCGCAATGGCCGGTGCCATTTGGCACGAGTTCTGGCGGGAGGTACTTCCCTCTGGCCAACCCGAGGTGATCGGGGAACAGCACGCGGACTCGTTCGAAATCGACGGGTGAGAGATGGGTCATGGCAGGGGCATTTCCGTTGATGCGGTCAGGGTCGTTGGTGAGGTCAGTGTCGTTGGTGAGGTCAGGGTCGGAGGGGCTCGATCAGCTGTCCATCGACAACAACAGGGTCCCCATCCAGTGCGACCGTACACCCCCGCATCGGAAGGTCGAAGTGACCGCGGCAGAACCTGCCTGCCACTTCGTTGGCCCCTGTCGAGTAGAGAAAGCTGCCGGCGAAAGCCTGCAACTCCGTGCCGTTGTGTTCTGCTCTGTCGAGCAACGCCATCGATTCCCATCGCGCTGCGGTGTTCATACCCAGCCGACATGGCTCACGGCCCGAGCGTCGGCCTCGCCGGACGCGTCGAGATAGGCAGCGAACAATGCTCCATCAACGCCTCTCGAACTGGCAGGGTCGAGGCCGCCGCCGTCGATGTCGGTGATGTAATCGTCGACGATCGTGATCCGGACCGGAGTTCGGACGTACGACTTGAACGTGAGGTTCACGTCGCCCGGCGACAGCACCAACGTGCCGTTGACCGAGCCGCCAGCGGGGAAGGCCAACACCAGACCACCGGGCCAGTGGGCGATCGAACCTGGCTCGGTGCTCCAGCCGTGGGATCCAGCCCGCACCGCACCATCGAGGTTGATCGTCAGGTCGGAGCCGGCGGCCGACGACACGGTCATCACCGACGCCGCTTCGGGCGGCACTCCTTCCGCGACGCGATCGGCCAGGCTTGGATCGTGGGGCCACCGTTCGACGTGCTCGGGATGTTCGTTGGAGATCATCGGCACGCGGGCCCCTGATTCGAGCACCGCTCCCAGCTCGGGGGCATGCAGCGGGCCTTCAACGGTGCAGTCGGCGATGAAGTCGGCCGCCGTCAGCGCTCCGAGCGCCGCCCGGCGGCCGGCGATTGCCTGGGAGGCCCCGGTCGACCGGATGGGAACCGGGCCCGGATTGACCGGCGTCGGCAACACGACGTCGATGACATCGGCCTCCAGGACCAGGCGTGCCGTCTGGACGACCTCAGTGCGACCCCTGGATTCCGAGAGGACAACGGCCACCGTTCCTCGGGAAACGGTACAGGCCTCGAACTGTGTGCGATAGCGGGCAATCCCGACTCACGCCATGCCACACCAGCGCGTTCGACGTCGGTCCAAACCGGTTGGGGCGCCGATGGCGCCACTACGACTCTCGAGGCAGAAAGCCGTCCCGGGTCTGGGGCAACCGCATGTCGAGGATCCGGGAGGCGACGACCGTGCGAAGAATCCCTGCGGTTCCGCCGCCAATGGTGAACATGCGAACGTCTCGGTACATCCGTTCCAGCGGATTCCTGCGGCTGTAGCCGGCGGCACCATGCAACTGGAGGGCGTCGCTGACCACAGCGATCGCGGCCTCGGCGGTGAAGATCTTGGCCTGGGCGGCCATGGCCGGGTCGGGGAAGGGCGAGTCGTCGCTGCCGCGAGACTCAGCGGCTCGATAGGTCAGGCTTCTGGCCGCTTCCAACTTCACAGACATGTCGGCCAAGGTCCATTGCACGCCCTGGAACTCCGCGATCGGACGATCGAACTGCTCCCGTTCCTTGACAAAGTCGAGGGCCAATTCGTACGCCCCGGTGGCAATTCCAAGGCCAACGGTCCCGGCTCCGACTCGTTGGGAGTTGTAGGCGTTCATCAGATCGCCGAAACCCCTCTTGAATCCGGAGGGCGGCATCAACACCATGTCCGATCCAATCACCATGTCTTCGAAGATGACCTCCATCTCGGGAATGGCTCGGAGGCCCATCGTCGGCTCGCGACGACCAAATCGCAGCCCGGGCGTCTCGTCACGGATCGCCAGGAACCCTCCGATGCCCTCTTCGTTGCCATGTTCATCGAACACCCGGGCGAAGATCAGATGGAGCTTCGAGACCGTGCCACCTGTGATCCAGTGCTTCATGCCGTTGATGACGTAGGAGTCGCCCCGTCGATCGGCTCTGGTCGTCATCATCGACGCCGAACTCCCGGCACCCGGTTCGGTGATGCAGATTGCCGGCTTGTCGCCGTCGAGAACCAATGCGGCCGCCAACTTCTTCTGTCGCTCGGTACCAAACGCCATGACCGCCGAGATGGCGCCCATGTTGGCTTCCACGGCGATCCGGCCGGTCACACCACAGACCTTCGCCATCTCTTCGACGACGAGTACCGCGTCGAGAAACGAGCGCCCCGGTCCGCCGAGGTCGGTGGGGACCGTCATACCGGTGAACCCCGCGTCTCGTAAGGCCTCGACGTTAGGCCACGGATACTCCTCGGCAGCATCGACCGCAGCAGCACGAGGCCCGATGACCTCGGTGGCCAAGGCTCGAGCTCGCTTCTGGAGGGAGTGTTGGTCGGCGGTGAGTTGCCAGGTCATGGCGTCTCCTTCGAGGATTGGATGAGTGTGTTTCGCGTGATCGTGATCAGATCCCGTTGGGCGATGCTTCCCCCGATGCGGTGGGTCCGATCGGCCACACTGTCGATGAGATCGGCGGCCGCAACCGGCTGTTCGGGAGCAATACGGATGGCCTCGACGAGGGGAGCAACGACGTGGCGAAACGTGTCACCGTTCTCGGAGTTGTCGTTGGCATGCGAAGGGCCGACGCCTTCGAAGAATGTTGCCGCCTCTCGGTGATTCGGCACTCGTTGAAAGGCCAGGGCCATGTGAAGATCGAGGAAGCCGGCCGTGTGCCGTTCCGGCCGAGCGGCCAGCCGATCGACCACAACAAGCCAACGATCACCAACGTCCACGCCGGCGTGCTCGAGGCGCCAGAGCAGTGATGCCAGATCAGAGAGTCGAAACGGTGTCTCGGCGTCGGGTACCAGACGATCGAACAGCTTCAGTGCCTCGTCGAAGGAGTCTCCCGCGATCATCCGTAAGGCGTGGTGCCAATGAACGTGAACGGCGAGCCCGTCTTGGGCAGTCCAGGTATCTGCTCGGCTTCGGAGCAGGCGAAGGGCGGCGTCCTGGTCGTCGGTGCTCTCATAGACATGGGCCAGCGCGTGGAGGGCCCAGAGGTCGAGCGGGTTCGCGTCCAGGGCCTCCCAGCCGAGTCGTTCCGCTTCGTCGTAGGCACCAGCTTCCTCCAAGGAGAACGCATGCTGACCGGTGATGTACGGCGCGGCAAAGAGGCCGTCGAACTGGGAACGTGCTCGTTCGCCGGAGGCCACCCGTCGATCGACGTCGCCAACGTGGAGGTAGATGTCATGAGCGAAGCGGACGGCTGCGAAGTCGACAGCCTCATCGGCCGCTCGATCCCAACGACATGCGGCATCAGTGAAGTCTCCGGCAACAAGAAGGTCCAGTGCTTCGAGGTGGGCCGACTCACGCTCCGAGTCGGCCCGTTCCCGGGCTCGCTCGAGATCGAGCATCAGCTCGGGAGCATCGAAGCTCGATCCCCCCAGCACGCGATACGTGGCACAGAACACCGATCCCATGGCAAAGTCGGTGTCCGAGGTGTTGGCCTCGGCCAGCGTGGCGAACGGATCGCCGACGAAGTGCATGGCCTCGATCCACGCTGCGTGCCATGCGTCGACCGACCGGTCCGTGCTGGTCGCGACTGGTGCATTGTCGAGAGGCGTGGGGACCGTCACAGCTCGACCTCGACGTGTTCGATGCCGTTCACGAAATTCGATTCGACAAAGGTCGGTTCGCCCACATGAGCGAAGTGGATGTTCCGGTCGAGCATCTCGTCGATCAGTTCGGCGATTTCGAGCCTGGCCAGCGATGCACCGAGACAGAAATGGGCTCCCCCGCCCCCGAACGCAACATGAGGCGGCACGGTGGGGCGATCAGAACGGAACGCTGACGGTTCGTCGAACGCGGCCTCGTCGAAGTTGGCGGCGGCGTACCACATCACGACCTTGTCGCCTACGGCCAGCATCGTGCCTCCCAACTCGGTCGGCGTCGTGACCGTGCGTCGGAAGTACAGGATCGGCGATGAATACCGAATGACCTCGTCGACCACGTTCGGAAGCAGCGTCCGATCGAGGCGCACTCGCTCGAATGCCTCGGGAAAGGCGCTCCAGTGCATGACCAGATGAGCCATGGCCGATCTGGTGGTCTCGTTGCCGGCGAAGATCATCAATCGAAAGAAGTTGGCAAACTCCTCTGGGCTGAGGCACTCGCCGTCGACCTCGACCTCCAGCAGCTTCGTGACCAGATCGTCGCCTGGCGACTGTCGTCGAGACGCCGCTAGTTGACCGGCGTAGGCCGACATCCCGGACGCCGCCGGGCTGTTGAAGGGCAACAACCGCAGATCGGCCGTGTTGCCGTAGGCCCCGGGATCGAGAGGTTCATTGCCTGTGCCGGCCACCAGATGATCGGACAACTCGATCATGTAGGCATGGTCGGCCTCCGGCACACCCATGAGATCGCAGATGACCCCGATGGGGATGGGGGCGGCAACCGCCGACACCCATTCGTCTCCACCGTTGGCCTCCAGCCGGTCGAGTACACCGATCACCCTGGCCCGGATGGACGTCCGGTAGGACTGCACATGCCTTGGCGTGAAGGCCGAGCTGACCAACCGCCGAAGTCGCGTGTGCATCGGGGGATCCATGTCGATCATCGATGCCCTGGCATCGAGTGCATCGGGGTCGATGTCGTAGATCTGGATGTGTCCAACAGCCGATGAGTAGGTCCCGGTGTCTCGCGACACGGTCACCAGCTCGGCATGGCGGGTGACCGCCCAGAAGCCGCGGCCACCGCTGTCCGATGCATCGGACCACGTGAGCCCGGGCCGGCCACGCATCTCGGAGAATGCACCCTGGGGGATCCCGTTGGCGAACGACTGGGCGTCGTTGAGATCAATCGGTGCGTTGGTTCGGGTGGCGGTCACGATGCGTCGGAACCGCCATCGACCTCGACGAAGCTGATCGCTCGCCCCGGGCATCGATCGGCAACGAGGAGAGCCCGCTCACGGGGCAGGAGGCCGTCGCCCTGCACCGACGCGGTGACCGTGTCGTCGTCGAGGAGGAAGGTCTCCTCTTCGGACATTTCGCACAAGCCACCTCCGATGCAGACCGTGTCATCGATCATCATCCGAACCACATCATCGCTGTCCGCAGCTCCTGTCATGACGCCGCTCCCTTCACTTCTGTGCCCTTCGGTTCCATGTCAACAGACAACACGCCATGAACGAAGTTGGACGGCGCCCGCACGACAGGGCCGACCTGTTCGAGGGACAGCGATCGCTTTGCCATCTCCTCGATCAAGATCGAGATCTCCAACCTGGCCAGAAAGGCGCCGAGACAGTGGTGCGGTCCACCACCGCCGAAGGCATCGTGCGGGTTCGGTTCTCGGCCGACATCGAAGGTCAGGGGATCGGTATGTGCCTCGTCGTCGAACGACGACGAG
>CAZYLX010000059.1:0-10307 GCA_964648595.1 uncultured Acidimicrobiaceae bacterium | reverse complement strand
CGACAGCGGCGGCCGCCGAGTCGTCGGTTGAGAAGATGTTGCAGCTGACCCAACTGACGTCGGCGCCAAGGGTGGCGAGCGTCTCGATCAACACGGCGGTCTGCACGGTCATGTGGAGGCTGCCCATGATGCGAGCACCGGCAAGCGGCTGCTCGTCGAAGTACTCGGCTCGCAGGGCCATCAGGCCGGGCATCTCGTGCTCAGCAAGCTCCATCTGCTTTCGGCCTTGGCCGGCAAGATCGAGGTCGGCAACCTTGAAGTCGCCCTCGGCGACAGTGCGGGGCCGCGATGCGGTGGTTTCGGTCATGGTCGTCTCCCTGGGTGACGGTGTCATCGATGACGGTTGGTCCGTCGTGACAATGGGGAGGGCTGGGGCCAACTGGCCCAGGTCGAACAGCCACTCGCACGTGTTGGTCCGCAGAGGCTACCAACTGCGACGCCGGTCAGGCGTCGAGGAACGGTCGGAGGCCGGCAACTGCTTTGGCGCCGATTCGGTCGAACACGAGGCTCAGAACAGGATTGATCACCGAGAACGCGCCCTTCATCTTCAGATCCGCCGCATAGGTGACCTGGCAGCCGCCGCCGTCGGCGACAACGGTGACGACGTCATCTGAGCGAAGGCTCTTCCCGTCAGAGACGATCACGAACCGATCGGGCGACTCGAACGCAACCGTCTTGTACGTCAGCGGCAGCGAGCGGCCGGCGAGACCCTTGACCGTGAGGATGTAGGCCGAGCCCTCTCCTGGGCCGTCGCCATCGATCTGTTTCGCTGCCGTGATACCCGCGTCCCACTCGATGAATCGCTCGACCGGCGCCAGACGCTCGAACGCTTCCTGCTGACTGAGCGGCGACGGAATCGTGACTTCGTAGTGGGCCATCCCCGCAGTCTGGTCTCAGCGGGCCTTCATCGCGCCATCGATCGGAATGGCCGTACCCGAGAGGAACTTCGAATCATCCGAGAGTAAGAAGGCCATGAGGTCTGCCACCTCCGACGGTTGGCCGTAGCGACCGAGCGGGATGTTCATGGCGATCATCGCCTTCATGTCGTCCTGTGTGAGGCCGTCGGTCTTCATTGCGTCTTCGAGCGAACGCATCATGCGGGTGTCGATCGGCGACGGGCAGATCGCGTTGCATCGAATCCCCTTGGCGGCAAAGTCCAACGCACCGCTCTTCGTCAGCCCGATCACCGCGTGTTTCGACGCAGAGTATGGAGCGAGCGTGGCAGCACCCGAGATGCCGGCCACAGACGAGAGGTTCACGATCGAACCGCCACCCGACGCCTCGATCGCAGAGGCCATGGTCTTCATGCCGAGGAACACCCCCTTGACGTTGACCTCCATGACCCGGTCGTACATCTCCTCCGGGTATTCCACGATCGGAACGATCGCACCCTCGATCCCCGCGTTGTTGACCAGACCGTGCACGCCACCGAAGGTGTCCATGGCGAGCGTCCTGGTGGCTTCCCAGTCGGTGGCACTGGTGACGTCGGCCACTATCGAGGCGACCCGATCCCCCAACTCACCGGCAGAGTCCAGGCCCGGTCCGGCAAGATCAGTCGCCACGACATTGGCGCCCGCGGCAAGGAATGTCGATACGGCGGCCAGGCCGATGCCACCGCCCGCTCCGGTGATCACGATGGTCTTGTCGGTGAGGTCAGCCATGCCGCAGTCTGAGTCGGAACCGCGACCACCGCAAACCTGTCGGCCGTCGCAGTGTCGAACGTGACGCTGAACCGCTCAGTTGGCCAGCCAGGTCTTGAGGTCATCGACGACGGGCAACGGCCCAGGGTCGAGGCCTTCGACACCCGCAAGCTCGAGGGTCGTGATGTCACCGGTGTAGATCAGATCGAACAGCTGGGCGACCGGACCTTCACCACCTGCGGTGACGCTGACGACCTCGTGCATGACATCGAGCGTCTTTTCTTCGACGTATTCGAAACGGCGAGCCGTTTGTGGGTGTTCGCCATCGTGTCGCAGCTGAATCTGGGTGAAGATCTCCCGCGTTGCTTCGCCGTTCTGCCCAAAGCCCACCAATTCGTTGTGGCAGAGGTCAGGCATCGGGGCCCAGAACGCCGGCCTCTTCACGTTGTGGTTGAAGGCGATCTTCCAGCGGCGAGCGGCGGTTGTCCCGATGGCGCCTCCGCCGTAGATCAACGGCATCGTGCCACCCACTCGACGAGCGATCTCTTTCGGTTCGCTGTCCGGCGATGAAAAACCGTCGCGTCGCCGCTTCAGCTGATCGACGGCTTCACCGAGCCACGAACGAGCGCCGGGGAAGAATCCCGCTTGCTCGAGTGTCAGCATCGCGGGGGTGGCCAGCGCACCGAGCGCAGCGCGAGGCATCGGAGCGTCGCCAACAACAGGCAAGACGGGGGCCCCGGCACGTTCAGCAAGGCTCTTCAGCTCGCCGCCGTTCGTGATCGCGACCAGCGATGCACCCGATTCCACCGCAGCTTCGAGTGACTCGAGGGTCTCCTCGGTGCTGCCGGAGGCTGACATGGCGATCACGAGGGTGTTCGGCCCGACCCATGACGGCGGGAGGTAACCGCCATACACAACGATCGGCTTGGACGAGAACGGCCGCGCGCTTGCTGCCGCAACGTCGCCGCCAAAGCCCGAGTCGCCCATCCCGAGAATCAGTACGTGTTCGATCGAAGCGGCATTCGGAAGATCAGGAATCGAGTCGATGGTCGCCATCGAAGCTTCCATCTGCTCGGGCAGGGCGAGCATGGCGTCCCACATGCCGAGGGTGTCAAGATGAGTCATGGTTCAGACCTCGAACGTGGCGGAGATGCCTTCGGACTCTGCCTTTGCCGCGAGTCGCGCCGCCTCGGCTTCGTCAACAGCCGTTGCTTCATCGATCAGCATGACGGGGATGCCCTCGTCGATCCGGTAGGTGCGGGCCAAGCGAGGATTGAAGAGAATTGCCTCGTCTTCGAAATAGAACAACGGGCCCTTGTCTTCTGGGCAGGCGAGGATCTCGAGCAGGACTGGATCAAGCGGCATGAGCGGAAGGTTAACCCCCCACCGTCGCCCTCCAGGCGACGCCATCTCCCCGAACCGTGTAAGCGGCATCGCCGTCGATGAAAGCAGCCCCACCGGAAACAAGATCGACACGTGATCCGGCCACATCTTCGAGCTGCACGTGACCGCTGGTGACCAGCACGACCTCCGGACCAATTGGTTGGACGAGGTGATCGGCCACGACCTCAACTCGGATGAGGCAGAACCCGCTGTCGCCCGTTTCGAACGTGTGGACCGGGCCCTCAGCGCGTTGCACAACGAGGTCGTACGGCTCGAAGACCACGACCTCCAACAACTCATCGATGTCGATGTGTTTCGATGTGAGGCCACCGCGGATCACGTTGTCCGAGTTGGCCATGAGTTCGACACCAACACCCGAAAGGTACGAATGGAGGTTCCCCGCACCGAGGAACACCGCCTCACCGGGCTGCAGCCGCACCCGGTGGAGGAGCAGGGCAACGAGGACACCGGGATCGCCAGGATGGAAACCGTCGAGCATCGCCGCGAGGTCGTTGACGGATGCAACGGCGGCCACGAGCTCAGCAGCACGCTCAACTGGCAGCCCGAGCACCCACTCGACGGTGGATCGAAGCGCTCGCGAATGGTCGGGGCCGGAGAGGCGCTCGACCATCGGCTCCAATCCGGGGATGTCGTGTAACTCGGCGATGCTGTCTGCCGGAGGCCGGAACCCGACGAGAGCATCGAAGTCCGTCAGTGCACAGATGAGTTCCGGTTTGTGGTTGGCATCCCGATAGGTGCGCTCAGGAGCGTCGAGTGGAATGCCCTTTGTGTTCTCGCCAGCGAAGCCGGCGATGGCCTGATCAAGCGATGGGTGCGACTGGATCGACAACGGGCAGGCAGCGGCCAGGATCTTCAGCAGGAACGGGAGACCAGCATCGAGCGGCCGGCCCGTCGAGGCCACGGTGCTCGGCAGGCGTGGGTGGTCGCCAATCCACAGTTCAGCCCACGGTTGTCCGTCGGCTTCGACACCGAGGAGTCCAGGAATGGCCGTGTCGCTCCCCCAGTCATAGTGCTGAACGTGGGGAAGCAAGCGCTCCATCAGCTGGCAGCCACCATCGCCGCCTGGACCTCAGCGACTCGGGCCGCAACGGCAGCATCGTCGGCGGCTTCGAGATTCAGCCGGAGCAACGGCTCGGTGTTTGACGGACGGAGGTTGAACCACCAGTCGCCGCCGTCGACGGTCAAGCCGTCGAGCGTGTCGGTCTCGTAGTCGGAGTACGCCGACGCAACGCCAGCAATGACGGTTGCAGTATCGGAGACTCGGGTGTTGATCTCGCCTGATGCCGAGTAACGCTTGAGCGGCTCGAGCAATTCGGAAAGGGTGCCACCCGACGCGCAGAGCTCGGCCAGGACCATCATCGACGCGATGATTCCGGAGTCGGCCCGCCAGTTGTCACGGAAGTAGTAGTGCGCCGAGTGCTCTCCACCGAAGGCGGCGCCGGTTTCGGCCATCGTCGCCTTGATGAACGAATGGCCGACACGCGAGCGAATCGAGGTCCCTCCGTTCTCGGCGACAACCTCGGGCACGACCTTCGAGCAGATCAAGTTGTAGATGATGGTCTCGCCTGGGCTCTTCTCGAGCGTTGCCTTCGCCAACATCGCGGTGGTCAGCGAACCGGACACCGGATCGCCCTTTTCGTCGACAAGGAAGACCCGATCGGCATCGCCGTCGAAGGCGAGCCCGATGTCGGCTCCGACTTCGAGAACGCGAGCTTGGAGGTCGACGAGATTCTCGGGCTCGATCGGATTGGCCTCGTGATTCGGGAAGGTTCCGTCGAGCTCGGGATACATCACCTCGAGGTCGAACGGCAAGGTCTCGAAGATCTTGGGGACAACAAGGCCGCCCATGCCATTGGCCGTATCTGCGACGACCTTGAGCGGTCGGAACTTCGAGACGTCGACGAAAGAGCGAACGTGGTCGGCAAAACCATCGAGCAAGTCGCGGGTGGACAACACGCCCTCGACCTCAGCGTCGGCAATCTCACCGGCAGCGCTGGACAGCGCTGTGGCTTTGATGTCGGCGAGACCCGAGTCCTCGCCGATCGGGGCCGCGCCAGAGCGACAGAGCTTGATGCCGTTGTAACCAGCCGGGTTGTGGGAGGCGGTGAACATGGCGCCCGGCATGTCGAGCGAACCAGACGCGAAGTAGATCATGTCGGTCGAGCCCATGCCGATGTCGAGGACGTCCAGGCCCTGCGAACGGATGCCGTCACCGAACGCTCCAACGAGCTCCGGGCCGGAGGGACGCATGTCCCTCGCGATCACGACACTCGTCGTGTCCGGCTCGGTCGCTTGGATGAAACGGGCGAATCCGACGCCGAGGCCGCGACAAGTGGCGGCATCGATCTGGTCGGGGTACGTCCCGCGAATGTCGTAAGCCTTCACGATGAGGTCGAGGTCAAGCACGCACGAACTCTACTGGCCTGCTCTGCCGGCCAGGACGCACGGCCGCCCAGAACGCACCGATGGGGACGACTACCCCGCCAATGTGCTCTGTTCGGACGTCGGCCGGTAGGCCCCTTTTCCCGCGGCCCGCCGAATACGAATCAGATCGCGGAGGAGACGGACTGAGTCTCGAACGATCCGGACCGAGGAACCCTGTCTGTTCTCGACTCGTACCGGTACTTCGGTCAGCGAGTACCGATCCTGTTCGGCAATGAGAAAGACCTCGACGTCGAAGGCAAAGCCGTTGATCGTTGTTCGTTCGAAGATGGCCTTGCCGATGTCGTTGCGGAAGCCCTTGATGCCGCACTGCGTGTCGCGGAAATGCCCAAGAAGGACGAGGTGGGTCAACCAGTTGACCGCGCGACCGCCGAGTTCGCGGATGCGCCTCGCCCGGACCAGGGTGGTGGTTTCCTCGTGACGGCGGCTTCCGACGACGACATCCCAACCGCTCTCCAGGGCTTCGAGAATGGGCAGGATCATGACCGCGGGATATGCCAGGTCAGCATCGGTGAAGACAATCGAGCGGCCGCCGGCCGCGAGGACTCCGGCACGAACCGCCGCTCCCTTGCCCATGTTCTGCGGTTGTTCGACCACGCGTGCCCCGGCGCCCGCCGCACGCTCGACGGTGCCGTCGCTCGATCCGTCGTCGACCACGAGGATCTCGAGGTCGGTGCCGACCACTGGCGCCAGCTCGGTCCGAAGCGTGCCGATGGTCTGAGCGATCTGATTACCCTCGTTGTAGGCCGGCACGACGACCGAGAGTCGGTAGAAACCAGGGGGTTCCGGGCGAACACGACGTTCGGCCATTTCTCGGCGCACCTCGGTGAACAACACCCAGCGATAGGCGCTCCACCGAACGGCAGCTGCGCCCGCGATGGCGATGAGTTTGGCCGCGAACAGCGAAGCGTTCACCGAGTCGCCGACCAGGACCACTGTCAGATCGAGCACACCAGCGATGGCGGCAACCAGAGCGAAGGTCCCCGGATTCCTGACCCAACGAGCGCGTGGCCGCCCACGGAACGTCAGACGGCGATTCAGCGAGTAGGAGACAACAGCAGCAGCGGTCAGGGCCACTGCATCGGCGAGCGCGACCCCGATCGCATCGATGAGAGCAAGAAATACCCCCAGGTCGATCGCGGTCGCCACCAGCCCGACCATCGCGAACAGTCGCAATCGGCTCCGCATCTGGGTCAGTCCTCTGCGCCGGCCATCGCATCATCGGGCCGCCCAACGTCGCTTGTGCCACTCGTGGCGACAGGTCGCGTCGCCACGTCCAGCTCTGGCGCCGGCGGTGCCATCGAGATTCGAGACGGTGTCGGCGATCGATTGGCGAGGTCACCCCCGTTCGATGACCGAGGGCCGTGGCGACGATCGGCTCGAGTGAGCACCACTGCGGCGACGACCCCGATCAGCGTGAGCAGGATGCCGAGCCAGTCGATCGCAGTGCGGCCGTAGGTGAGCGACACGGTGGTGTCGGTCGGCACGACGACCATGAGGTTGGGGCCAATACGCCAGGGACCATCTGCGCCGTCGACGTTCCAGTTCGGGAAATACGACACCTTGACCAGAACCGGCTTCCCGATCTCGTCGACGGTGAATGACAAGCGGTCGGTGCCGACCTCGAGGTCAGAAACGACCGCAGGCTCGATGGCTTCACCATCGGATGGAATGATCGTGCTGACCCGTTCCCAGTCGTCGGGACCATCGGCCGCAGGCATGCCGCTGAACCCTCTCGGGTCGTTGTAGAACGTGATCGCCTGACTCAGCCAGCCCAGTTCGAACCGGCTCGCCAACTCGTCGCTTTCATCCATGGTCGGCCCAGACGCGACAACCGGCTCATATACCAAGCCCTCGGCGAGCGACGTTCCTTCGACCTCGAAGACCACGAATGGTTCAGCCGTCACCCACTCGGTGAGATCGGGATGATTACGTGCGGCAGCGATGGCCTCGTCGCTCTGGGCCATGTAGTAGCGCACACCCATGACCTGCAACTGAGCGATACCCCGACCGATCTCGAAGGCTCGATACGGGAGGTCTCGTTGCGCACTGGAAGGGGCTATCGACAGCGCGCTCTGATTGAGGAAGTGGAACGGCGTCGTGGCCGACGATTCGAAGTAGAGACCCTCCATGGAGCCAATACATCCGTCGGTCCAGTGCGGAAGCAGCATAAGCGCCATGGGCGTGCCGTAACGGTCGAGATCTTTGTCGTACTCCCACATCGCTCGACCACATCCATTGGTCTGGCCGAGATCATCCATGGCATCGATCACACCTGAGTACTCGCGGAAACTGTTCTTCTCCTCGTAGCCCGAGAAGTTCCATGCGGCCCATGAAGACACGAAACTGCGCTTGTCGGTGCTCAGCCCGAACCACTCGTAGTCGCCGTCTGCGTTGGTCGACCCGAACGGGAGAATGCGCAACGGCATCCCAACGACGATGAGTACCGCCACGAGGCCAACGACCAGCGACCCCCACAACACACGGAGATCGGGCTCGTCGAATCGTTCGCTGACCGCAACCGCCGCATAGCGGACGATCGCAGCAACACCGAGTGCGGCGAGGCAGTAGACCGACAAGTAGAAGAACGGCAGCAGGCGGGCGTTCCACAACTTGCTTTCGCCGAGGTTGGCAACCGCGGCAGCGAACGTCAGTGCGTGAATCGAGAAGAGCATCCCCAGGCGTTCGCGCGTGACAAACGAAAGGACGCCGCCTACGACAGCGATTGGCAGGGCGATCCGCATCGGTGTGGTGAGGAGGGCGTCGCCGACCTCGTCGAGGCGTTCCCAGCCCATGTCGTTGAAGAGATCGCGTCGACCGATGAACGGAACGAGCCAGAACGCGGCCAGCAGCGCGGAAACAGGCCCGGTCAGTGCCAGCCATATGAGCCGCTCGCGGATGCCGTCTGCGACCGTGACGGCCATGACCACGACCACGACGAGCGCGGCCACGGCGGCCGCTTCTGTGGTGAATCCGTCGAAGCGATCAGCGAACGCGATCGGCAGCAACGCGAACACGACGCCGAAGAGGGCGACGGGGAAGCGCATCCCGTTCTGCGGCAGCATCACCAGGATGAACAGCGAGGCGATCAGAAAGAAGAGCGGGATGATGTGACAGAGCGCAACGAGGGCGATCAGCACAGCGGCTGACGCACGGTGGCGATTCTCGTCCATACCCCGGAACGACCAGCCGATCGCGACGAACGTCAGGCAGAGCGACATGGCGAATGCGAACTCACCAGCGAGGGTCGAGGCGACGTTGCCCCCGTAGATGGTGAAGTTCGTGTCGAACAGAAAGAAGACGACGGCAAGGGCGAGCGCTGTTGGCACCGGTTCGGACGCACCGGCCTGCCGAGCCATCCACCATGCGGCAAGCGGCATGAACACCAGCCCGGAAACCGCAATGATCTTGAAGGCGATGCCATAGGGGAAGGGAATGAGCAACACCGCGGCAAGCGCCGCGAGCGTGAAGATCAGGAGCCGGTTGTTCGGGTGACGACTGCCTGACCTGGCGCCGAGGCCGAGCACCAGCGCAGCCAGCGGCACCGAAAGCCACGGAGTGAAGCCGGCATTGACAGCGATGATCGCGAGCGCCGGCACGACCATGTAGAACTGGTACGCGGGGAAGCCGGCGTACCAATCGGGTGTCCAGCCGCTGAGCTGACCGCTCGAGAGCAAGTGATCCCGAAGGAAAGCCGGGCCCCACACGTGGGCACCCATGTCGCCACCGGCGGGGGTCGTGTCAGAAAAGATCAGATCCGGCCGGAGCTGGACCAGTACGAAGACCGAACAGAGGACGGCGACGGCCAAACCCGTGATCGTGAGAAGCGAACGAGGTCTCATTGCGGTGCAATAATGCCAGCTCGCGTCGACGAACCCGCGTCAGTCGACGACGAACGGCGGGTCAGCGCCGACGGCCGGCATGCTGCTCGAACTCGCCGAGAGCATCTGCCAGGTCGATCACAACACCGCCGCGGCGCCACGACCGTTTGTCACAGTGGTCGCAGGAGAACATCTGGAGATTGCTGCCGTCGACGAGCAGGCCGATCTCTACAAGATCCTGGCCGCAGTCCTGGCAGGTATGTGCGTTCGGGTGGCCCATGTTCCTCGATCGGCTGAGCACGAGCGGCGTTGAGACCGAGCACGGTGATTGGGTCGGTCGACCCATCCACCGATATCACCGACGTATTGACCGCTTCACGAGAGAAGCAGATTGACCAACGTGGCGCTGTTGAAGCCGATGTGCATCGCCCATGCCAATCCGAGCCGCCGAGTCTTCAGCGTCGCCACCGCAGCGGCAACACCGAGAACGAACGTGCCCGGGTAGAGGATCGGCTGAATGTGGACCAGGGCGAAAAGGGCAGAGGAAACGACAACGGCTGCTGCATCGGGAAGGCGTCGACGAAAACCCTGAAACACCATGCCGCGGTAGAAGAACTCCTCAGCCAGCGGTGCACCGACGGCGACGACGACCGTCAGTATCAACAGGTCGAGCGGGCCATCGATCAAGTCGACGAGCTCCTGAGCAGATTCGCCCGGCTCGACGTCGGTGATGCGCAAGATCGGCCAATACAGGATCGGCAGTGCCACGAGCTGCAACGCAGCCCCGATCGCAAGTCCGGTCGGGATGTCGCTGGCAACGACTCGTGACCACAGATCGACTACTGGGCCGTCTCCCTTCATCCGTGTCACCAGTATCGGCCCCGCGACATAGACCATCCAGATGGACAACGAGCTGGCACCGAGTAGCCAAATCGGCGTCGGGTCGGGGAACTCGCCGGAGAAGAACAGTTGAACGAGGAGCGCACCCCAGAAGGAGGAA
>CAZYLX010000058.1:0-10397 GCA_964648595.1 uncultured Acidimicrobiaceae bacterium | reverse complement strand
CGTTCCAGTCGATCGCCATGCTCCCTGCGGTGATGGCCGCCGGTGATCACGCCCTCGGTCACGCAACCACTTGGCGGTTCTCGGCGGCGGAGTACATCGAGATCGGCCCAGGGCAGGAGGGCCAGCGAATCCATCGGGATCAGTGGAAGTACGACATGGTCGACTTCGACTTCGAGATCGAGATGAATGGGATGTGGGCGATCACTGACTTCACGGAAGCGAATGGCGCGACACGTGTCGCTCCGGGGAGCCATCGCTGGAGCAACCGCGAGAAACTCAGCGTCGAAGACACGATTGCGGCAGAAATGACCCAAGGGTCGCTCTTCCTCTACACGGGCTCGGTGTATCACGGCGGAGGTGCCAACACTTCTGACGAGTGGCGTAGCGGCCTGTCACTACAACACGCCCTCGGTTGGCTGACACAGTCGACGAATCAGTTCTTGGAGTGCCCGCCGGCGGAAGTCACGCATTGGACCGATGAGCTGCTTCGCTTCGTCGGGTACACGAAGAGCGGGAACGGCCTGGGGTACTGGCGAGACAGCGAAGACCCGCTGAGCGCGGTCCATCCGGATCGAGACTTCGGCCGAGGATGGGCAACCGTTCGCTCTTCCTGACGGCCCCAGTCAGCTCGACCGCAGATGTGCGGTCAGTGAGACGAGGATCAGGATGAAAGAGAGGGCGGCCATCTGAGGGATGGTCGCGAAGCCGAGCGCGTCGACCCATTTCGCCGAACACGGATTGAAGGGGTCGCACGAGGTCGACTGGTCGGGGCGGAGCTGCAACTGGACGTGGTACACCGAGAAGCCGAGCCCGATGGCGGCCAGCACCATGGCATACGGGATCGCGCCGCGGTGCCTACGAAGCGCCGCTATCGGGAGAATGATGGCGAGCGGATACATGAAGATCCGCTGGACCCAACACATCTCACAGGGATCGAAACCGGCGATCTCGGAGAAGTACAGACTTCCCGATGTCGCTCCGACGGCAACGGCGGCTGCGATGGCCAAGCCCGATCGTCGGATGAGATCGCGGGAGCCGGGCAAAACGAGGCCAGCGACCAGTGCGAGAGCGCTCCCGAGAAGTACGAGGGCGAAGATGTGGGCGACGGACTGGACATCCATGGGTCAAGTATCGCACCACCGGTGCGCTCCGGTGCTGAGGGTCAGGGAGTTGACGATCAGGGTGCTGATCCGTAGTCCTGCCACGGATCGTCGCGTTCGCGGATGACCTCCCGAAACCCGTTCTCCTCGAACGATTCGACCCAGCGGTAGGCCTCTTCGGTATGACGGGTGACGCCGTCGAAGAATGTGCCGAGCATCTGTGAGGTTCGAAGGCCCATGTTCTCGAACGCCTGGTTGATCAGCATCTTGTTCAGGGCCAACTGGTTGGCGGGAATGTGCTTGAACCGCTGTGCTTCAGCCTCGACGATGGCGCTGATCTCAGTCGGAGGGCAGATTTCGGAAACCAGTCCGATGCGATGTGCAGTTGCGGCGTCGATGGCTCTGCCGGTCAGGAGGTACTGCTTGGCGTGTTCGAGGCCGAGGCGGTACACCCACATCATCGTGGTTGGTGTCCCGAAGATGCGGCTCGGCGCGTAGCCGATGTGGGCATCCTCGGCCATGTAGAGGAGATCGGCGCACAGGATCAGATCGGTCGCTCCGCCGACAGCCCAACCGCTGATCTCGCCGATCACGGGCTTTGGACACTCCCAGATCTTCATGAATCGCCGAACGTTGTTGTTCATGAACTGGTAGTCGCGTACCGGATCCCATGCCCCTTCCCGGGGGCGAGGGCCTCGAGCTGCGTAGGGGGTGCTCCACGACTCTTCGCCCCCTCCACCACCAATGCCAGCAGTAAGGTCATAACCGCCGGTCAAGGTCCCGCCTTCGCCCCGAAGTACGACGGCAACGACGTCAGACGACGCGGTCGCCGCGTCGATGCCGTCGGCGATCCCTTGCACGACCGCCTCCGTCAGCGTGTTCTTCTTCTCGGGTCGATTGATGGAGATGACCGCGATGTCATCGCGTTCCACGTATCGAACGACGTCATCCTGCATGTGGAGGATCCTGGCACTACTGGCCCCGGTGTGCCATTGGACAACGCTCAGGCTGCCAGCGCTTCAGCTGCTGGACGGAGCGTCGCGAGAGCGCGGAGGACGCGACGTCGAACGGACTCGTGGCTCATGTCGAACCGGGTCGCGATCGCGGCATAGGTCTGGGGTGGCTGATCCCCGAAACCGAACCGCTGTTCCACGATCGCCCGCAGCTCGGGGTCGAGTGTGTCCAGGAGCCGGCGAACCGTTGCCTGATCGAGTGATTGTTCCGCTACGAGCTCCGGACCGTCATCGTTGCATGCCAGAGAGTCGGCCACGATTCGTTGGGTGTCTGCTGTTCCGTTCACGGCCACGGGCCGATCGATCGAGTCGATGGTGCTCAAGGCAGCAACCTTGCGAAGGTGCTCGGGTAGATCGTCGAGTCCTGAAGTTGCTGTGGCGAGAGCGACGCGCAGCTCGCTGTTGCGGTGAGCGGGGATACGGATGGTTGCGCCGGTGTTCTCCAGCCCCCGTTGCATGCCCTGGCGTATCCACCAGGTGGCGTAGGTGGAGAACTTGTAGCCCTTTCGCCAATCGAATCGATCCACGGCGCGATTCAATCCAACGATGCCGTCCTGAATGACATCGTTGCGATCGACGTGTGCCGGAGTTCGGAACGAGCGAGCCGTGCTGATGACGAGTCGGACGTTGGCCTCGACGAACTGTTCTTTGGCCTGGCCGCCCAACGCGGCCAGCTCCTGATCCCCTGGCTGTTCCGTCCCCCCGTTGATGCGCCCCGAGGCTTCGCGGCCGAGCTCGATGCGTCGGGCCAGCACGCGCTCAGCTCCGGCGGTCAGAAGAGCGGCTCGCTGATGATGTGAGATGCTGGGAAGCGACATGTCACCAGTCTAATAGACCATTTCAAATAGGTCAATTAGATTGATGTTTATAAGATCGGACGCTGGCTCAGGCGGCGTGACGTTTCACGGTGACGAGCCCGATGCCAGCGGCGAGCATCAAGCCGCCGAGGCCGAGCAGCATCGGCGTGTTCGAACCGGTCAACGGCAGGTCGGACGGGCCGGCAACCTCTTCACCAGAAGTGGTGGTCGGAGCTGCTGTGGTCGGAGCTGCTGTGGTCGGAGCTGCTGTGGTCGGAGCTGCTGTGGTGCTTGGGGCTGCCGTGGTGCTCGTGGTCGGACCGGCAACCTCAGCTTCGACGCTGGTGGTCGTGGACGGCGCTGCGGTGGTTGGCGACGTGGTTTCGCAGGGGGTGCCGTCGGGTGCGGTGGTGACGCCTTCGTCGCCGCAGGTGGGGGTGGTTTCGCAGGGGGTGCCGTTGGGTGCGGTGGTGACGCCCTCGTCGCCGCAAGTGGGGGTCGCCGTTGCCGGGACGGTGGTCGTCGTCACCAGCCCGGGTTCGCAGGTCAGCGACACTTCCAGCGAGGACCACTCGTCGTAGCGGACTGAGGCCGACACGGTGTTCCCTGCTGCCACGAACTGGACTGAATCCGACTCGAAGGCGACATCTTCGACGTCTGCCAGTTCGATGATGGTTCCGCCGTTGTCGATGACCAGCACATTGCCCGGCCAGACCGACCGCCCGTTGGTTTCGACCAGGGTGCAGGTTTCTCCTGGCGTGACTTCCCACGAATCGAGTGGCCGCTCGACGGCAGCAGCCGGGCTGGCGAGGGCGAGAACGGCGAGTGCTGCGACAGTGACGAACATCGGGATCTTCATCGGGACAGCATGCCACACCGAATCATTCATGCCACACGGAGTCAACGGTGACGGAAGCATGCGGATTCGGTGATTTCTCGATGCGGTCTGCGACCTAGTGTCAGGCGATGACCGACAATCCGACGTTCCACGACGACATCGAGGCCTACCCCAGCGAGTTGAGCTACCGAACAGGCGACACGGTCGACCTCCATGTGTCGTGCAAGACAACGGCCTTCAACGTGCGCATCGAGCGGTGGGGAGCCGATCGAGTGACGGTGCTCGAACGCGACGATCTTCCCGGGTCGTTCACACCACCGCCGGAAGATGCCGATGCCAACGGCTGCGACTGGCCGTCATCGCTCAGTTTCGCGATCGGTGACGATTGGGCTTCTGGTTTCTATCTCGTGACGTTGACGGCGAAGGGAGCGCCAACCGATCGATCAGTTGCCCATGCCGGTTTCGTCGTTCGGCCTCTCGAGCCGAAGGCGAAGGCGCTGCTCGTGCTCGCCACCAACACATGGAATGCGTACAACAACTGGGGCGGGGTCAGCCTCTACACCGGTGGAACGCAGGTGTCGTTCCGCCGTCCGTTCGGTCGAGGCATGTTGTGCAGGCCCGAGGTGGACCGTGACGACCGGAAGGCCCGTCCTGCCCGCTGGGGAGAGGACTTCGACGTCGACGGAGAGATCTTTCAGTCGTATCGCATGGCCAACGGCTATCCGCCCGCTATTGGGTCCTCAGGTTGGTTCACGTTCGAGCGTCGTTTCGTCGAGTGGGCAGAGGGAGCTGGCGTCGAGCTCGACTATGCGATCTCGACCGACCTCGAGGCCGGCGTCGAAGCGCTTGACGGCTACGACCTCGTGCTCGGTGTCGGTCACGACGAGTACTGGTCGGCCCCCCAACGAGATTGCGTCGAGGCGTATGTCGCTGCGGGAGGCGACTACGCGAGCTTCTCCGGCAACACGATGTTCTGGCAGGTCAGAGTCGAGCCGGCAGCCGATGGCACCACCATGGTGTGCCACAAGTACGCGGCTCACAAGTCCGACCCGGTCATCGCCGCCGGATCGCCGGAACTGACGAGTGGCATGTGGTGCGACCCGGTCGTCGGGCGCCCTGAGTGGTCGTTGCTGGGCGGTGGTTCCGCATGGGGGCTTTACCACCGCTTCGGTGCGGCCGTTGCTCGCGGCTCTGGCGGCTTCACCGTGTATCGAGATGATCATTGGCTGTTCGCCGGCACCGGCCTTCGCTATGGCGATCAGCTGGGCTCCAAGCACGGTGCGGTCGGCTACGAAACGCTGGGATGCCGCATCCAGTTCGACGACTATCAACTGCCGATTGCTGCGCCGCTCGATGGCATGCCAGAAGACGTCGAGATCGTGGCCTTCACTCCGGCATCGAACATCGGCATGGGCGAGTATCCGAAATCGATCTCGGCCCTCAGCGACCAAGGTGACCTCGAATTCATCGCCGAGCGGCTGTTCGGCGGTATAGATGAAGACTCGCTGGCCCGAGCACGCCACGGCAACGCGGTGATACTCGTCTGCCGACCCTTCGGCGGCAACGGCGGCGAGGTGGTGACGGTCGGCACCACAGACTGGACGTTCGGGTTGGCCGACGACGAGGCGGTTGGGCGGGTCACGAAGAACGTCCTCGACCGGTACCTGTCGTAGCAGCGACCGTTCCCGACCGACTGCCCGAAAGCGCAAACCCTGAGGTGCTTGAGCCTCAGCGACTAACTCCAGGTACGCCGCGGGCGCAAACCCCGGGTTCCTCACCCTCAGTTTCAGTCTTCTCAGCCCCTGGTTGATGCCAGCGTGTGGTCTTGGCGCGCGCGCCGTCCAACACCTAGCTTTCTGGCCATGACCGATGCACCGGTACGAGATTGGGCAAACGACTGGGACTGGCTGGATGATCGCTGGGGGAACGCAGCGCCGGAGATCTGGTCCGAGCTGTTGGGGGATGGCGTCGAGATGGCGTTCACCGAACGCTACGGCCGTGCGTGGATGCCTCTCACACACGCAGCGGTCTCCGACATTGCTCACGACACCGATCACTTCTCGTCGTTCAAGGTCTCGGTGTCGTTGCCCGATGGTCCGGTGCGAAAAGCTGCGCCGATCACCTCGGATCCGCCAGACCACAAGGGCCATCGCCGCCTCCTGCTTCCGGCGTTCAATCCGAAGGCGACAGCCGCCAAGGAGCAAGAGACCCGCGTGTACTGCCGTTCGTTGACCGCTGCCCTCGACGGAGCCTCGACCGCTGACGCCGCTGTTGACTACGCGCAGAACATCCCGGTCCACGTCATCGCTCAGATGATCGGTGTCCCAGAGTCCGATGCCGATCTCTTCCGTGATTGGGTGTATCGCAACTTCCAGCTGGCTCCGAAAGACAACGTCGTCAAGCAGACACTCATGAACGAGATGTTCGCCTACTTCGAGGAGTTGCTCGAGAAGAGACGAGCGGAGCCGCTCGACGACCTTGCGTCGGTTGTTGCTCACGCAACGATCGACGGGGAGCCGGTCGACATGGAGACCCAAGTCGGATTCCTGAACCTCCAGATCCTCGCCGGTGTCGACACCACGTGGAGTGCCATCGGTTCCGGCCTGTGGCATTTCGCGACGAACCCGGCCGATCGTGACCGTCTTGCCGCTTGTAGCGCCGACGATCCACTGTGGCAGCTTGCGTCGGAGGAAGTGTTGCGGTTCTACTCGCCTGTCACGATGGCTCGGCAAGTCGTCGCCGACACCGAGATCGCCGGTTGCCCGATGCACAAGGGTGACCAGGTGCTGGCGACGTTTCCGGCTGCCAACCGCGATCCAGCGATGTTCGACGATGCGGACACCTTCATCATCGATCGCGAGAAGAATCGCCATGCGGCCTTCGGTCTGGGGATCCATCGGTGCCTTGGCTCGAATGTGGCCCGCATGGAGCTGCTCGTTGCGCTCCAGGAATGGCTCTGGGCGTTCCCCAACTACCGGCTCGACGAGTCGATCGAGACCACGTGGGTCAACGGTCAGATCCGTGGCCCTCGCAACGTGCCCGTCTTCCTTCGCTGAGCGCTCGCTCGTGCCGCCGTCCGATGGCGATCGTGCGCGATCCTCGCGCCATCGCGCCGTTCTGGCCCGAATTCGCATCGTTGCCGGCCGTTCGCTCCAGGCTCGTGCTCGATCCGCGCACCATCGCGCGGTTCCGACACTCGCGCGGTTTTGACACTCGCCAGCGGCTCAGGGGATGGCGTCTCGAATGGCCGATCGCATCGCGGTGATGTATCGCTCGGTGAACTGTTTTTGGAGGCGGTGGCCCAGCGGCCCCGACAGCTTGCTCAGACGGAGTGCCGGTCGTGACTCGCCGACGATGTGGAGTTGGACAACGTCATTGATGAATTCCAGCCGGAACGTCTCGATCCCCTGTTCGGGATGCCCAGGCAGGGTCGCGTAGGTGAAGCCGAAGTTGCGGTCGTCGTCGAAGACCTCGCTGATCCGGCAGGCGAACACAAGCGTGAGTCCCGTCGTTCGCGTCCAGAGCACGACGTCGGTCCCGACGGTCAGCGGGACCGATTCGACCCGAACCCCTGAGTCTTGGTGCATCTGCCACCGACGGAGCACGTCCTTGGCGACAGCAAAGCTCTCCGGCCCGTGGCCGACGGTCTGTTCGTACTCGAATGCTCGGAAGTCACCTGTTGCCGGGTAGGTCGGGTTGGCCGAGGAAGCCTGCTGTCGGACCTTGGCAAGGATTTCGTTGCTCGGCGCCGACAATCGGATCATCTCCACAGTGAAGCCGATGGCACCAGCAGACCGTAGGTCAGGCGAGTGACCGGAGATCGACCGGGTCGGCGAACCCTTTGAGACTTCGCCGTCCTGCGTGGTCGAACATCTGCTGCGACGCTGCGGCTGCAGTCTCCACGTTGGTCAAGACCTCGCCTGGCACGGCGAGGTCGGCGACACGAGAAGCCATGTTCACGAGGCGCCCGTAGTAGTCGCCGCCTCGGGCGACGAGCTCGCCGAACACCACACCACCCCTCGGCGTGGCCTCCGACTCAGCGAAGGCAGCAATCAGTGCCCGAGCAATGTCGAAGGCCGCGTTTGGGTCTACAACGACAAACATCACCTCGTCGCCGATGAGCTTCACAACACGGCCGCCGGATGCGGTCACCGCATCACTCGCCCGACGTTCGAAGTCGAGGATGAACTGGCCGAGTTCGTCGGGTTCGAGCCGATCGGCAATGGGGGTGTAGCCAACGATGTCGACGAAGCCGATGGACATCTTGACCGTCGCGGTATCAGACGAGTCGAGCTCCTGACGGCTCTGGTCGCTACGGACGACGGCGCTCCTCATCTCGTTCATCAGGAACGCCTCGAGTACACCGGGCACGAGCCGCATCAGGTGGGCTGACTCGAAGTTCTTCCTGGCGTGTTCGACCGCACTTGCGCCGGCAGCGTTCATGGGAACGCTGACGTCGATACGAAACATCGCTGTCAGTGCGTCGGCGAGGTGGCTCATGAGCGAGCGAACGACTCGGATCAGGGCCTCCAGCTCTTGCGAGGTGAAGAAGTCGACCGCAGCGCTGAATCCGCTGAATGCGGCGACATCGGTCTCGGTGAAGGTTCCATTCGGGTCATAGCCGGCTGCTCGGCAGACAAACTCGAACTGTTCTGGCAGCAACCCGGATGCTGTTTCTATGACAGCCCGCTCCACGCGGCGCCCAGGGGTGATGAGCCGCACGTTGATCTCGGGCACGATGTTCTCCGGGGAGACTCCGAGATACTCCTCTGGCCGAACTCCGACGGACTCGTAGAAGGCGAGGACACCGAGCGTCTCTTCCGCGTTGGGAGCATCGGGGTCGAACAGGTCGAGCGCCATCCAACGAGCAGCGACCTCGTCTCTTGTTGGGGACTGATCGCTCGACATCGGCAGATGCTTGCCGGTCGGCGACGCGTTGTCCATCGCCGCGGGTGCGTGGGCGTCGTCAAGGCGAGTTGAGAGCCGAGCGGAGGAAGGTTTCGGTTCGCTCTACGACGATCTCGTGGGTTAGGTCGTTTCGGCCGACATCGTGCCAGCCGGCGAGTCGCTGGCGAGGTGCGAGTGGAGATGCATGTCATGGGGGCCGTCGGCGTGGCGCTGCGACGCCCGCTTCACACCCTCAGGGAGGAACCCCGCCCGCTCGGCCACGGCGCGTGAAGCGTGGTTCTGGGTCGAATGTTCCAGCTCGATGCGGTGGAACCCGAACGCGTGGCCCCACGCTGTGGCTGCGGTCGCGGCTCGACTGGCGACGCCTCGTTGTCGCGCACGGGGCAGCACCCAATACGCGATCTCGGCCGTGCCGTACTCGAGCTGGGTGTGAAGAGCGAGCCGACCGAGTACCTGTTCGTCGCTCACGTCGACGATGGCCCAGTTCGAAGAACGCTCCTTGGTCCAGAACGTCTGGCTTGCTTCGATCCATTCCGTTGCTTCGTCGAGCGTCGTCATTCTGCGGGTGTGCCACCGGATGATGTCTGGGTCACGGAACGCAGCCAGCACTGCAGGCGCATCGCCGAACTCCCAGGGGCGCAGCGCCAACTCGTCGTCGATCGGAACACGAGGCTGCACGATGTTGGCCATGGCCCCCTCGGCGATGGCAGGTGGAACGGTGCTGGTTGTTCCCTCGATCGTCATTTTCCGATGATGCCAGATCTACACAGCTCACAACGTCCTGGTGAGAAACCCGGGGTTTGGAGCGTGTGGTTGTGGATGGGGGTGGGGGCTTGCATCATCATGAGATGAGTGAGACGAGTGAGACGAGCGAGCTGCCGGAACCGAAGTTCCGCAAGACGAAGTCGGAGAAGTGGGCGGTCATGGCCCCGATGGAAACGCTTGAGGCCGCCCTCTCAGGCGACGGCAAGGTCAAGGTGCTGAAGAAGTCCGGCGATCACTCGTCGTTCACGGTTGGATCACTCGGCAAACCGTTCGACGTCGACGGAATCTCGATGTGTTACGGCTACGCCCCAGGTGACGAGGATCCCGGAAGCGGAGGTGGGTCGGGACAGCCACCAACTGCGAGGCCATCAACGGCCCCACAGCGATCGAGTCGACCTGATTCCCAGGAGCCACCGCAGTCCTCGTCCACCGCCTCTCCGCCCAGGGACGACAGCGAACCGCTGCCGGAATACCAGGGCGAAGACCACTGGGGCGACGGCTTCTGACGCAACTCCCGCCGGATGGTGCGCCGTGCGTCAATGGCATCGTCGGCCAAGACTCGTTCCAAACGGGCTCAGCCCATCAACAATTTGTAGAGTGTCGGCATGACCACCGCCGACGCCTCAGCTCTCACCAACGGTCTCGCCATCTTCGGCGAATTCGACCCGGCCGGGCGGTCTTCATACGACAACGCGGTTTCTCGGTTCCGTGAGAACAACATCGTGTTGCCGACCTTCGCTCAGCTGCGCGATCCGTCGACGATTCCCGCTTCGATCATCGAACAACTTGCGGGGATTGAGAAGGACTCGTCCCATCCGTTGAACCTGTTCCGGGTGCACTGGTACAACGCGAGCGACCGGCAGGAAACGGTCGCCCTGCCCTGCTTCGTCGAGATTCCGGAAGCGCTGTCGGGCGTACCGGCCCGCATCGTGATGGCGCTGGGCAACCGGTTCCCGATGATCCGCGCCCACAAGGT
>CAZYLX010000057.1:0-10418 GCA_964648595.1 uncultured Acidimicrobiaceae bacterium | reverse complement strand
GAGCGTCGGCGATACGGCGCCCCCCCGTGCTCAGAGTGGCACCGAAGCGACCGCCGGGTTCGAGCCGAGGGCCGGCCTTGCCGATCGTGATCGGCCTGGTCATCCAGATCTCCGACATTTTCTTCGGATAGCCCTGGATGTGGCCCCGGGCCATGGCGAAATCCTTGTCGACCCAGATGAAGGCGGCGCGGCTGTAGGTCGCCCCTTCGTACTTGCAGCGGATGACGACGAAGACTTCCTTGTACTGGGAGCGTGCGGGATCGAGCAGTTCGTCGAGGTTGTCGCTGCAACTCTGCCAGTCGGCCCAGATGATGGCGACGGCACCCGGGTCGTCGTCGGCCAGTTCGAATCCGTCTGGCAGAAGGGCGGCAACCTTTGCCGGGTCGGTCCGAAACTCGATCGTGAGCATCTCGCCGCTGTAGTGCCACGGGGGAGAGGGAAGCACCGTGCCGCTCCCGGTCGGTGTCCGCGGATACATCAAACCCTTGAGCTCGGCCATGGCCGAACCCTAATCGTTCGGTACCAAACGACTCAACCGGTGGGGCGACTCCGCTGCGTTCAGCATGACGTCGCGTTCAGGATCACGATGCGCAACAGCCGAGCCAGCTCGCGTTGCTCGGCCGACGTGAGGCCCTTTGCCATGTCGGCCTCGAACTGGTTGAAGGCGGGGAACAGCTCGCTGATCGTTGCATCGCCGGCCTTGGTCAACCGGACCATCACCCGACGTCTGTCCTCCTCGACTCGATGCCGGGCGACAAGATCGCGCTTCTCGAGCGTCGTCAACATCCCGGTCAGCGTGCCCTTTGCCAAGCCGCATTCTTCGGCCAGTCGCGAGGTCGGCATGTCGCCCCAGACCCACAGCACCCAGAGGATCGTGAGACCACCCCACGAAAGGCGGTACTTCGCCAGGAGATCGCGTTCGGCATCGCCTCGGACCGCAGCGGCAGCTCGGTAGATGTTCGAGATCGCCATGTTGGCGTCGAAGTCCAACGCAAGATGGCTGAGCCGTTCCCGCACGTCGCGTTCGGCATCGAGATACGAGTCGTTGTCTCGAGATGTCGCCATCGGCGTCCGATCGGTTGGGGGAGTGGCGTCGGGGACTGGTCCAGCTCGTCTGCACCTTTACAACACAAACGTTCGGTACCAAACTATCGAGCGGAATCCGTCTCTGGGAGGACTCGAGCCATGAACGAAGTGCGAAGGATACTGCTCGGGGGATTCCCGACTGAGGTCGAGCGAGAGGGCGAGTGGTTGGTGGCCAGCGATGGCCGCCGAGTCCTGATCGATGATGCGACCCACCTGTCGCCCAGTGAACCGACCAAGATCATCTGTGTTCACCTCAACTATTCGAGCCGGGTCGACGAGTTCATGACGAAGCTGCCTGCGGCCCCGACGTATTTCCAGAAGCCAGTGACTGCATTGACCGGTCACGGGGCAGATGTCGTACGGCCCGAGGGCTGCGAGTGGCTGAACTACGAGGGCGAGATCGCCATCATCATCGGCAAGACCTGCCGCAACATCTCGCCAGATGAGGCCGGCGACTACATCGCCGGTTACAGCGTTGCCAACGACTACGGCCTCCACGACTTCCGTGACACCGATGCCGGCTCGATGCTGCGGGTGAAGGGGAGCGACACGCTGTGCCCGGTTGGGCCGGCGCTTGTCACAGACTGGGACTTCCGTGGGAAGCAGATCCGCACGATCGTGAACGGTGAGGTCCGTCAGGACGGCAACACCGACGAGATGGAGTGGGACATGCACTACCTCGTCGCCGACATCGCCAGGACCATCACCCTCGTGCCAGGCGACATCTTGTTGTCCGGCACGCCGGCGAACTCCCGGACCGTCTACCCCGGTGACGTCGTCGAGGTGGAGGTCGAAGGGCTCGGCACGCTGCAAAACACGATCGTCACCGGCCCGACGCCGATTCGCAGCGATGTCGGAGCTCAACCGAGCGACTCCGAGGAAGTGCAGTCGACGGCCAAGGGTGGCGATTGGGAGTTCCGCGGGATCCGGGCACCACGCGGTCCCGGAGCACAGCACTACGAGAGCACCGTTGATGAGGGCTGACGTTGGCGGTGTGTCTGTCCCGACCGGGCACTTGATCGGTGGTGAGTGGGTCGGCTCGGCGGCCACGTTCGAGACGCGTTCGCCCCTCGACTGGGACGCTGGGCCGCTGGCCGAGATTGCCCGGGGCGATCAGGCAACCGCGGATGCTGCAGTCACTGCTGCCGTCGCCGGTTTCGAGGCCTGGTCGACACTGAGTGTTGGCGAGCGGGCCGAGGCGTTGTACCGACTGGCCGACTTGATCGAGGCCAACACCGATGAGATCGCCATCGTCGAGTCGCTCGACATGGCCTTCCTGCTCGACTCGATGAAGCAGCGCCTGGTCGCCAGGGGAGCGCTCAACTTCCGCACCTATGCCGACCTCGTCGTTGCCAACGAAGAACGTTCGTGGGAAGCAAAGAACATGCAGAACGTCGTGCAACGCATGCCGGCCGGCCCCGCCGTGGTGATCACGCCGTGGAATGCCCCGTTCATGCTCAGCACCTGGAAGCTGGCGCCGGCGCTGGCTGCCGGCAACTCGGTGATCCACAAGCCGGCCGAGTGGTCGCCACTGAGCGCGGCGATCCTGGCCGACCTGACGACTCAGGCCGGATTCCCACCCGGTGCCTACAACCTCGTCCAGGGAATCGGTGAAGAAGTCGGCGCCGCTCTTGTGGCTGACCCGCGTGTTCGCCGCATCACGTTCACCGGTTCACCTCCAACGGCCCGCCACATCGGTCGGGCAGCAGCAGACAACCTGGTGCCGTTCACCGCCGAGCTCGGCGGCAAGGGCCCCCTCATCGTGTTCGCAGACAGCGACATCGATGCCGCGGCCCATCGGGCAGCCTGGCAGTTCGACGACTCTGGCCAGGTATGCCTCGCCGGTACCCGTCTGTTGGTCGAGTCCTCGATACGCGACGAGTTCCTCGCTCGTTTCAACGAGCAGGCCGACGCCATGGTGCTTGGCGACAGCCGCGACGCCACCACCGACATCGCCCCGATGGTGCACCCGGAGCATCGAGCCAATGTCGACGGGTTCGTCGAGCGAGCTCGGGCCAACGGCGACACGATCATGCGCGGCGGTCATCCGGTCGATGGATCGCTTCACTACGAGCCAACCCTGATCGAGCCGAAGTCCAATGACAGCGAGGTGGTGCAGAGCGAGATCTTCGGTCCGGTACTCACGTTCCAATCCTTCGATACCGAGGCTGAGGCCATCGAGCTGGCGAACAGCACTGCCTATGGCCTGTCGGCCATCGTGTTCACGTCCTCGGCAGAGCGCGCCGATCGTGTCGGCCGGGCGTTACGCACCGGCCTGGTGTGGGTGAACACGTTCCTCGTGCGGGATCTGACGGCGCCCTTCGGCGGCATCGGCATCAGCGGTATCGGACGCGAGGGTGGCGACTACGCCCTTGACTTCCACAGTGATCTCAAGACCATGATGGTGCTCAACGGCACTGTCGCCGACGAGTCGTCCCCCAGGCAGAAAGACTGACCATGATCCCCAAGCTGCTGCATCCCTTCGCAAAGCCGGCCAAGGACAGTGACGACTTCCGTCATCTCGTCCGCAGCGAGGGGGTTCGACTGTGGGATCGCGATGGCAACGAGTACATCGACGGACTGGGCAGCCTCTGGTATTGCCAGGTCGGTCATGGGCGCTCGGAGATCATCGATGCCGTCACCGAGCAGATGCGCACGATGCTCTACAACGTGTTCGACCCGTGGGCCAACGAGGTGTCCGAGGCGGCAGCAGCGCGTATCGCATCGGTGTCGCCCCACCCTGACGGTCGCGTGTTCCTGGCCTGCTCGGGTTCCGAGGCCGTGGACAGCGCGTTCAAGATCGCACGGCTGTTGCCTCAGATGCGGGGCGATGGTGAACGCCAGATCCTGCTCCGCCGGACACGGGGATACCACGGGGTTGCCGGTGCGGGAACCTCGTTGCAGGGCATTGCCCCGAACCGTGAGGGCTGGGGAGACTTGGTGCCCCACATCATCGAGATCGATCCCGATGACATTGAGTCCGCGGCGCGTGCCTTTGGTGAGCATGGTGACCGCATCGCCGGAGTGCTCACCGAGCCCGTCCAAGGGGCGGGCGGTGTGTTCCCGCCACCCGATGATTACCTGCGGCGCCTTCGCGAGATGTGTGATCAGCACGGATCAATGCTGATCTTCGACGAAGTCATCTGCGGATTCGGTCGTACTGGTGAATGGTTCGGAGCACAGACTTATGGTGTGACGCCCGATCTGATGACGTTCGCAAAGGGCGTCACGAGCGGCTACCAACCCATGGGTGGCGTGATCGTCTCGCGTGCGATCTGCGACGAACTCGAGTCTGATCCGGACTTCTTGTTCCGCCATGGGTTCACCTACAGCGGCCACCCAGCAGCGGCTGCGGCTGCGGTGGCGAACATCGACATCATCGAACGCGAAGGTTTGGTGAAACGGGCGCAGGGAATCGGCGAGCGGATGTCGAAGGGCCTCCAGGCGCTGGTCGGTGACGGCAACCTCAGCGGCTATCGGGGCGTTGGCGCACTCTGGGCGGCCAAGCTGCCGGAGGGCACGGAGTATCCGCAGACCGTTGCGATTCGCGACGCGATGCTCGACAACGGGGTGGTGTGCCGACCCATCGGTGACAGCTTGGCGTTCTGCCCGCCGCTGATCATCGAGGATGCGGACATCGACACGATGCTCGACGTCCTCGCCTCCGCCACCGCCTAGCCAAGACCTGTTGCTGCAAACCCCGGGTTCCTCACCCTCACTTTCGCGGTCCTCAGCCCCCGGTTCGGCCGGCGAGCAAGTCCGGGAATGCCAAAGGCGGCCTACGCCGACGCATTCACTCGGGCATTGGGGTACAGCCTGAGGAAGTTCTCGCTACAGAACTTGGTCATCGTCTCGTTGCTCCGACCGGCGAGCGCCTTGTCGAACTTGCTGATCGGGTCCCGACCGCCCTCGACGTGGGGGTAGTCGCTCGAGAAAAGATACAGCTCGTCGTTCGACTGATCGATGAGATCGGCAACTGGCTCGTGGGGGAAGGGCGTGAACCCCATCTGCTGGGTGATCTGTTCTGACGGCAAGCGGTCGAAACGGACCGATTCGTCGACTCGGCTGTAGATCTTGGTGACGGCGTCGAGCCGTCGAAGCATCTCGGGTACCCAGGCCGCTCCGAGCTCCACCGACGCTCCCCGGAGGGTCGGATGCCGTTCGAACACGCCGTCGAGCAGCAGCATGGAGACAAACGTCTCGGGCACCTGGTGCATCATGGCCGCATCCTTGGTGCGCACATTTTCGCCGCCGCCCATCCAGTCCTTCACGGCTGCCCGGCCGTTGTTGGTCCAGGACTTCATCGCCTGAAGCGGCGAGCCGCCAACGTGGAGCAGGAACGGCAGGCCGGCGTCGGCGAGTCGAGCCCAGAATGGCTCGAGATCGACGTGGCCCGGCGCGAACCCGATCGGGGCCCGGTGAGGAACCCACACCGATTCGAGCCCCTGCTCGATGACGAAGTCGAGCTCGGTGAGCGCTCGAGCCGGGTCATCGAGCGGCACGACGGCAACACCCATGAGCCGTTCGTCGGACGAGCAGAAGTCAACCATGTGCCGGTTGTGGGCTCGGACGGCTGCGTACCGGAGTTCGGGGTCGGTCTTGGAACTTGGGTGGAACGGGAGCACGACGCTGTGGGTGGCGAACACCAACTGCTTCTTGAACCCCAGCATGTCCATGGCCACCGAACGGTCGACCGAGTCGAACGCACCGAGCGCCTGGATCTCCTTCGACGACTCGATCAAACGGTCGCCCAGCGCCACCTGAGTCTGAATGTGTTCTGGCGAGTGACGCCCACCCTGGTCGACGATCACAGCGACCTCCTCGTTGGTGACGAGCGAGGCGTCGTAGTTCACCTCGGGGATGTCGTCTCGGAAGGCTGGATCGGCGTAGTCCTTCAGGAAGCTGGGCAGCTCCATGATGTGGCTGTCAGCGTCGTAGTAGGGGCGAGTATCCGGTGCATAGGTCATCGAGGTCCTCCGGAGGCGACGCTAGTTCGCCTGTCCCGCTCGTACCGCAACGTCCAGCGAAGCGGTGCCATCACAGGTCCGGGGAGGCAACTCCATCCAACAACGAGACGCGATGAGTTATGAGCGGCAACCAGACGCTGACGAGCGTTCCGCCCTGGGCGGCTGGCTCGATGCGACAGTTGCCGCCGCGTTCGCGGGCTCGCTCCATCATGGAGCGCGTGCCGAGATGGCCCGGTTTGCGGTCGAGGTCGCCGTCGGCGATACCGATGCCGTCGTCGTGAATCAGGAGCCGGATCCCGTCTCGTTCATTGCTGAGCGTCATCGTGATGAGATCTGCTTTGCCGTGGACGACGGCGTTGATGACCGCCTCTCGAGCGATCCGAAACAGCACCTCGGCTGCTTCAACCGGTGGCGTCGCACGCGTGTCGTCGACGAATGCCAGCTCAGCATCAGTGAGCGCGAACACGACAGAGGTGCGGACGGCGCTGCCAAGGTCGCCGGTGGACAAGTCCGGAGTCGCGAGCGCGGTCAGAGCGAGCCGCACTCTGGGCACGGCATCTTCGAGCTCGGTTCTGATGGCACGGAAGGGTTCAGCGTCCGATGTCGATTCCTCGAACTCGCGGAGCTTCTCGATGAGTTCCTCGCATGCAGCAACCGGTGCTTCGAGGCGCAGAAGCGACTCAGTCGCCACGAACCGCCGAGCCTTCGTGAAGTCTGCGAGGGCGGATTCGGCGAGGCTCTCAAGGAGCATCACCTCACTCAGATCATGCTCCGAAACAAGAAATCCTTCAAAGTCGCCATTCTCGCTCAGCCGAGGTGAGGCTCGTAGGCGGACTCGCCGCAGATCGCCGTACGCGTTCGGCCGGGACCACTCGAAGTCGACGATTCCGCCGCTTCTGAGGGTCTTCAACTGGGGAACGAGGTCGCCCAGCGATGCAGGGTCGATGACCGTTTCCATTCTGCGGCCGATCAACTTTTGCTCGTCGTAGCCATAAAGATCCTGGCGCCGGCGATTGAGGAACGTGAACCTTGTCTGGTCGTCGAGCTCGTTCAAACGCTCGGGCGCTTCGGTTGCGATCTCCTTCCATGCCTCGGCCGTGAGTTCGGGGAGTGATGAGATCTCATTCGATTGACGCTCGAGGTCGGGCTCATCGTTTGAGTCAGGAGCGCCGATTCGGCCAACCGGCTCGGGCTCGGACACTCTCGGGATCCACGCGTCCACCGTTCGCACGCCACCGTCGTCGAGCTTGGTGGACACGGTGCCTCCTACCGATTGGGTATAGGCGACGACTCCTCGGTACTGAGCAGCCGCGCGCCCGACCCGGATGTCCAATCCGTCGGCTTTGGTAGCGGTGAGGATCAGCCGATATCCGTCCCGCTCGTCGCTCAGCGATAGCCGCACCAGTCGAGGGCGGTCGATGTAGCGGGCGGCACGCACCATCTCGTAGATGAACACGAACGCAGATTGGATGGCCGTCTCGCTGGGCTGGGAAGCCAGCTGGTCGTCGAGATCGAAGTCGATTGGTCCGCCAATCAGGAATGGTGCAATCCAGCGCTCCAGCTGTGATCCGGCGGAGGTGAGCGTGTTCTCGTCGGAGAGGTCGGCAATGGCGTGTCGAAGGTGCGTGCTCACCGCCGTCGCAGCCTCGCGGATCTCGAACGTGCTGTTGGTGTCGGCCAGCACATCGAGCCGAAGAATCAGCGCAGCCAGAAGCTGGATCGGCCCATCATGGAGCTCACGGCCGACCCTGCGATGCAGAGCATCCTCGATCTCGGTGAGGCTCAGCGTCACCGCCCGCAGGTCCGACAGCGCTCGGTTCACCGCCGTCGTGTCCTTGGTGAAGACCACGGCCTTCATCCCTGTGCCGAGGTTGGCAGAGGGGACGACCTTGACGTGGGCCCACCGTCGATCATCCCCTGGTGTGAGGACCTGCTGTTCGAATTCGACAGCGATTCCCTCTTCGATCTGGCCCCGCAATGATCGAGGATCGTCGACGCCGAGCGCATGCAAAATTGGTCCGACGTCTTGCCCGACGAGGATGGCTGCCGGCCCAAGGAACGGGAGGAACCGCTCGCTGACGAATGCGAAACGCCACTCGTCGTCGATGATGGCGAGGCCGCCCTGCAACGTCTCGATGAGCTCGGCCCACGACCGTGCCGTCGTGGTTGTTGTGGAGGCGACCGTGAGGTTGTCGCTGGGCGGTGTGTTCGCCTCCTGTTCGCTCATGTCATCGACCTGACTTCCTCCGGGTACCGGCTCATCACGCGCCCCGATCGAGGGAGGACTGAAGCAGCGTCGGTCGATCGTTCTTCTGGGGCAGCCAGACCGAGACAATCGTCCCGCCCGCCGCGGCAGGTTCGATGCGGCAGTTCCCGCCCCGTTCGCGAGCACGCTCAATCATGGAGCGGGTGCCGAGATGGCCTCGCTTGTGCTCGAGATCGGTGGCTTCGATACCAATCCCGTCGTCGTGGATCTCCAAGCTCAGGCCGTCTCGTAGGTTGCAGAGCGTCATGGTGATGTGGTCTGCCCTGCCATGTATGACTGCGTTGACAGCAGCTTCTCGTGCGATTCGGAAGAGCACGTCGGTTGATTCGACGGATGGCGAAAGCGTGGTCTCATCGATGAAGCGCAGGTCCGCGTCGGCGAGCACGGTGTCGAGCGCGGCTCTGATGGCATCGCCGAGATGGGTTGTCGAAAGATCGGGTGTCTCCAGCACGCTGACTGAGCGTCGAAGTCTCCGAAGAGCATCCTCGAGCCCTTCCCTGATGGCTCGAAAGAGTTCGGGATCCGCCGCTGCTTCCTCGAACTTCTTGAGTTGTTCGATCAATGCTTCGTTGGCAATGATGGGTTGTTCCAAGCGGCGCAGTGAGTTCTCCGTGGCCAGCCGCCGACTCAACGCCAGATCCGCTAACGCGGACTCGACGAGCTTCTCCAGCAGGTCCACGTCACTGAAGTCGTCGACGGTGCAGAGGGCGCCCAACCATTCGCCGCTGGCATCGATGCGAGGTGACACCCTCAAGCAGACCGACCTGACCTCGGCGAAGGCGTTTTCGCGTTCCCAGATGACCTCGATGACCTCACCGAGGTCCAGGCGATCGAAGTCCGGTTCGAGCCGTCCCAACGTGTCGGCCGGGAAGACATCCTCGACCGACAGGCCGACCAGTTCCTTCGAAGAGAGCCCAAACATGTCCTGCTGGGCTTCGTTGGCGAACGAGAATCGTGTAGCGGGATCGAATTCGAGCAGGCGCTCTGGTGCGGCCCAGGCAATCTCTTCCCAGCGCTCATGGGAAAGGGCGGGGAGTGATGAGAGGCCGAGCACCCTTGGAGGTGGATCGAGGGCAACCAAAACGTTGGATTGGTCTGTGACAACCGGGTCAACGATCTCTGGTTCGATGATTCGAGGGAGCCAGACCGTCAGCATTCGGACGTTGGACTCCGTCATCCACATATCGATGGTTCCGCCGAGACCACGGGCGAACTCGCCAACCGCTCGGACCTGAGCGGCTACCCTTCCGACATTGACGACGGCATCTCCAGGCGAGTTGTTGATCGCCAGGACGATCCGGTCGCCGCCGTTTTCGTCACAGAGTGAGACACGCAAGAGTCGGTCGCGGCCTACGTGGAGAGCGGCGCGCGTCAACTCGTAGATGAACAGAAACGCCGTTTGGGTCGCGGCCTCATCATCACGCGCTTCCCGGTGATCCTCGATCTCCACATCGATCGCTGATCCGTCGACAAAAGGAGCGATCCACGCCTTCAAGAGTTCGACAGCCGGCGGGCGTCCGTCGTCGTTGGAGAAGTCCGATACGGCCGCCCGGAGTTGCTCGATCACTCGGGATGCAGCATCTCTGAGTTGACCCGTGTGTTCAGGATCATCGAGGAGGTCGAGTCGGAGCACGAGAGCGGCCAGCAGCTGAATCGGCCCATCGTGGACCTCGCGGCCGATTCGGCGGTGCAATGCATCCTCGATCTCGGTGAGGCTCAATGTGGCCTCGCGAAGGAGCTCGACGGCGGCACTTGTCGAGGTTGTGTCCTTGGCGAAAACCACCGCTCTGAGTCCGTGGCCAAGACCGGACGAGGGGACGACCGTGATCCGGAACCAACGGTGATCGTCATCCGGCCCTAGGAATTGTTGTTCGAACTCGACTCGGATTCCCTGAGCAATTCGTTCGCCGATGGCCCTTGGGTCGTCGTTGTCGAGCGCCGGCAAGAGCTGGCGGATGTCTCGGCCCGCGATGCCGTCTGCTGCTCCGAGCACGGGCAGGAAGCGTTCACTGACGAAAGCAAGATGCCACTCGTCGTCGAGAATGGCGAGGCCCCCCTGCAACGTTTCGACGAGCTCGGCCCACGAACGCGGCTCGGTT
>CAZYLX010000056.1:0-10431 GCA_964648595.1 uncultured Acidimicrobiaceae bacterium | reverse complement strand
GGCGGTGGCATCAATGTGCTGCGCTATGGCAACACCCGCGAGCAGGTGATGGGCGTCGAGGTCGTGCTGGCCGACGGTCGCATCTGGAATGGCCTGCGAGCGCTTCCCAAGGACAATTCTGGCTACGACCTCAAGCAGCTGTTCATCGCCAGCGAGGGCACGCTTGGCATCGTCACCCGAGCCGTCGTGCGGCTCCATCCGAGGCCAGCCGAGCATCGAACGGCGTTTGTCACCCTCACCGACATCGATCGCCTCAACGACTGGTATTCACTCGCCAGCTCTCAACACCCTGGCGCCCTGAGCGCGTTCGAACTCATTCCGGAGATCGGGGTGGGTCGTGTGATCGAGAAGTACGCCGTTCAGCGACCCCTCCCTGAGTTGTCGGAATGGTACGTACTGCTGCGCTACAGCGGTTCCGAAGGAACAGCGGACCACCTCGTGGCGTTGCTCGCAGAAGCAGCCGATCGTGGCCTCATCGGTGACGCGGTGGTCGCTGAATCAGCGGCGCAGGAAGAAAACCTCTGGCGCCTTCGTGACGAACTCCCGCCGCCGCGGATCTTTGGCGGCTACCTGCTGAAATACGACCTCGCTGTTCCCCCGAGCCGCATCAGTGAGTTTCACACCGAGGTCCGCGGATTGATCGAATCGATCGTGCCGGGCGCCATGCCCTATGTCTTTGGACACGTTGGCGACGGGAACCTGCATCTCACGGTCTGGCCGGATCGGTCCGAGGCCGGCATGCTCGAGGCGCGATCGCCCCGACTCATGGCGGCGATCGACGCCCTGACGTGGAGTTACGAGGGAACGATCAGTGCCGAACACGGTCTCGGTCAGGAACTTCGTGATCGCATCGCCGGGCAGAAGCCCGAAATCGAGCTCGAGTTGATGCGGCGGATCAAGGATGTGCTCGACCCGGCCGGCTTGCTGAACCCCGGCAAGGTGCTGCCAGACCGGACCTGACCAGCCGGACCTGACGAGATAATTCAGTCCGGCTAGCTTCGTCCAATGGCCCGTATCGATCCCTTGCCCAGACAAGATCTCGCCGAGTTCGAGCCGGGCTTTGCCATGGTCGAACAAGTGATGGGATTCGTCCCCAACTCCATGTTCACGATGGCCCGAGTGCCGGGCCTGTTGCGGAACTTCCAGGCATTGGCCGGCACGATCCTCATGAATGGAGTGATCTCACCGGAGCTCACCCAGATGGTGGCTCAGGTTGCGTCGACCGCCGCTGGCTGCCGCTACTGCCAGGCCCACACGGCCCACAGCGCCGAACGTCTCGGGGTGAGCGAGGAGAAACTTGCCGACCTCTGGATGTTCGAGACCAGCGATCACTTCGACAACGCCGAGCGGGCCGCGCTGCGCCTTGCCTTCCACGCTGGGTCGCAGCCCAACGTGGCGACCGATGAAGACTTCGCGGCCTGCGCCGAGTATTTCGACGAATCTCAGATCTCGGCGATCGTCGCCACCATCGCGCTCTTCGGCTACCTGAATCGGTGGAACGACACGATGGCCACCGATCTCGAGGACAGCCCGACCCGCTTCGGGGAACGAGTGTTGGCTCCCAATGGTTGGGAACCCGGGAAACACGCCAACTAGTGGTGACGACCGGGGACAGCGTCCCACCAGATCACGGCTCGATCCGGCGATCGGGGAGCCAATTGACTGACTGCAAGCTCGACCTCCTCGAGGCGATCGGGTCCGAGGCAGAGCATGCGGGCAGCGGTCACCGCTCGAACCGCCAGCGGTGCATCAGACCGGAGGGAACCGGCGCTGCCGATCTCGATGGACGCGTTGATGCCAGCCTCGCGGATCACGGCAAGAGCGTCGCCGGCCGCCGGGCCTGCTGGGCGCTCGAGATCCCAGAACTGGCGCCAGAGCGGGGCGTTGGGGGTCTGCGGGTGAGTGAGTGTGAGTTCCAACACGACCCGGCGGTTCGCCGCGGCATCGAGCGCGAGCGCAAACGGGGCGAGATCGGCCACGTTGTAGGCAACGTGATGGCAGAGGACAACGTCGGCGTTGTCGACATCTCCCGCGCGATCGGGCCAGGTTCCCTCGATCGTTCGACATTCGAGATCCCGCGCTTCGGCCTCCTCTGCAAGAAGAGCGAGCATCTCGGCTGATTGGTCAACGCCGGTGACAGCGCGCAAGCGGTCGGCGACGGCCATCGACGCGGCACCGCCTCCGCAGCCGACGTCGAGAGCGGTGCTGCCTGGCGTGTTCGATCCCACCGGAGGGAGTACATCGAGTGCGCGTTGTGTCGCCAGCGACTCGTGATCGGGAACTGGATTCGGTCGGAACAGCGCAGGGTCCATCTGGTAGGGGAACGAGGGCGCTGCAGCTCGAATCTCGTCAGGGATGGCCCAGGCCGCGAGTTCTTCCCGCCAGTGATCGGCGGCCGGAGTTGCTGTCATGGTCGGCTTCGATACGTCATCTGCGTAGTTGAGCAGGAGCTTGGTCCCCGGTCGAGTCTGGCTCATACGACGGTTCGAGGGGCCGAGCCTGTGTGTGTCACCGCACCCGACTCCTACGCCCGAGGTTCACCGGAAATGCAGCCACCCGTTCCCACTCCTGATCGCAAAGAGCTGCTTCGGGACGCTCGTAGCCTGCCGACGCCACCGGCCATCGTCATGCAGATTGTGCAGCTGCTCTCGAACGAGGACGTGTCAATCTCTGACATCGCCGGTTCTGTCGCACTTGACGCCGTACTCGCGGGAAAGGTGTTGCGAACGGTCAACTCTGCGGCCTTCAGCCCGGCAGCCCGAGTCACCAGGCTCGACCGAGCCATCAGCTTCCTCGGGATCGGCCCGTTCCGGTCGCTCCTCATGGGAACGGCCATGAGTGACCTGGTGCCAGCCTCCGGTATGGCGGTTGGGACCGAGATCCGGCGCCGGTCTGTGATCAATGCCACCCTTTCCAAGGCCTTCGCCGAAGGGGTGGACGTCAAGATCAGCGAGGAAGCGTTCCTCGGCGGACTCCTTGGCTCACTCGGTCACCTCGTCATGGCCAGAAAGGCTCCAGCCGCCCACGCTCACCTCTGCGACATCGGCAACGGCTGGCCGACAGCACCCGATGAATTCGAGCTCCTCGGTTACACCATCGATGATGTGACGTCGGACCTGCTCGCCCAATGGGGTATGCCAGACATGATCCCCGAGGCCATCATGCTTCGATCGGAGGATCGGATCGACTGGGTCCCGCGTCGGGCCACGGCCGACCTTGTGACGTCTCTGCGTCTCGGCCTCATGGCCGAGCGAGTGCTCTGCAACGTCGATTCAGCGTCGGCTCTTGCCGATCTGTTGACCTACGGCCGGAACGTTCTCGGCCTCAACCTCCTTCGAGTGTCCGAGATCCTGGTTGCCACCGAACCGTTGGTTGCCGACCTCGCCCGGTCCATGAAATTCGACGTGCCAGAGCACACACACGAAGCGATCCTCGAGGATGCCTTGGAGACACTGGAAGCCCGCTACACGCAGGGCGCCAACTGAGGCAACACCACTCTGGCTGAGCGCGTTGGCGAGGTGACACCGTGCAACAAGGCGCACGAGGAGCGAGTCCGTGAGATGATCGGGCGTGAGCGGGCAGCGAGTGATCCGGACGTACATGACGTTGGCCGGGCTCTACACGCTCGCCGCATCGCTCATCTGGAGCGTGAACACGCTGTTCCTGCTGGACGCGGGCCTTGGTATCGGTGAGGTGTTCATCGCAAACGCGATGTTCTCGGCCGGAATGGTGCTGTTCGAAATCCCGACAGGAGTGGTTGCCGACACACTCGGTCGAAGAGTGTCCTACCTCGCCAGTGTCAGTCTTCTCAGCATCACCACGGTGCTCTACTTGGTTGCCGCTGAGGCGGGGGCCGGCCTCTTGGTGTTCAGCGCCGTATCGGTGGTGATGGGTCTCGGGTTCACCTTCTATTCCGGCGCCCTCGAGTCATGGTTGGTCGACGGGTTGCAGGCGGTCGGCGCCGACCAAGACCTCGACAGGGTCTTTGCCCGAGGGCAACAGGTCAGCGGCGTTGCCATGTTCGGCGGCACCATCACCGGGGGTTTCCTCGGCCAGATCGATTTGGCGGTTCCCTTTGTCGCCAGAGCGTTGCTCTTGGCGGTCGTATTTGTCGTCGCGGCCAGAATGATGACCGAGATCGGCTTCACGAGGCAGCCGCTCCGGGCTCGCGATGTTCCGGCGCAGATGCGTCGGCAAGCGGTTGTCGGTATTGCCGAAGGGTGGCGACAGCCCGGCCTTCGCTTGTTGATGATGGCCGGTGCGATCCGGGGCCTCTTCTTCGGCTGGGGGTTCTACGCCGCGCAGCCCTACCTGCTGGAACTGTTGGAGCGCGATGCGGTGTGGATCGTCGGGTTGGTCACGGCCGGGATCTCGTTGGCGACGATCGTGGGAAATCAGACGGTGAATGTGTTGAGCCGCCGCTGCGGTCGTCGTTCCACGATGCTGCTCGCCGCCGCCGTCGTCAGCACGATCGCAGCGGTGACGATTGGAGCGACCTCATCCTTTGTCGTCGCTGTCGGAGCGCTCTTCGTTCTCGCTGGAGCGATGGGAGTGGTCACACCCGTTCGGCAGGCGTACCTTCACAACGTGACGGCATCGGAGCATCGGGCGACCGTGGTCTCCTTCGATGCGATGATCACTTCCGTGGGTGGGGTCGGTGGTCAGGTCGGCCTCGGAGCAGTCTCAGGTGCTCGTTCCTTCTCGAGCGGCTACATCGTCGGCGGGACTCTGACGGTGTTGGCTTTGCCTGTGCTGCTCCTCTTGCGGCGATTGGATGAGCCGGCCGATCGGCTCGAACCCTCGAGCGATGCTGGCATCGAAGGCTCGTGTCCGTCGGGTCTTCCTCGTGTTGTCGGCGTCGAGTCGGTGCCGGTCGGTGCGCTGGTCGGTGACGAACGATGGCAGCAACCGACGTCGACGATCTGGGCGTCGGCTATTGGCCGAGCCCATGGCCGGTCGAGTGTGGCGGCAACCGCCGGCAGAAACACGCCCGCGGCCGCCTCGATGCCGGGAGCCGAACAGCGTCGGTGACAACGGTCGAGAACGGCCGCTGGAACGTGATGATGATTCGGCGAGATCCGGGGGAGTGGTACCTCGACGGAACCATGGCGGCGTTCATCGGCGATCCTCCGTTTGGCTGGGTGCAACGGGTAGATCCCGAAACGCTTGATGTCCTCGCGGAGAGCGGCCCACTCCCGTGTGGTGATCACGTGTGGTGCGGGTCGATCGCGGCCCACCGAGATGGCTCGCTCATCAAGGTCAACGGGTCATATATGCATCGGCTTTCAGCTGACCTCGACGTCCAGGTCGAGGCCCAGCTGCCAGCCGATCGGGCTCACAATGGCCTTCTGATTCTCGATGACGGGTCGATCATCACGAAAGATCTGCGCCTGGAAGGCGGGGGTCGTTCGCAGGTGACGCGTCTCGATCCCGTCACGCTCGAACTGTTACATGCTCCGCTCGAGCTACCAGAGCCGTCGATGGGCCGCATCGCATCCGATGTCACGGCCGACGGCGAAGCAATCTATGTCCCAGGCAGCCAGCACTTGTATCGGCTCTGGGTCGAGCCAGACAGGCTCCGCCTGGATCAGGAGTGGCAGCCGGCCTACCGCAGCCCCGATCATGGAATGGCGTGGGACTCGTGTCTCTCCGCCGGGAATGCCTGGGTCATGGACAACGGTGACATCGAGGGTGTCCGAACGATCTTCTCCGTGGTCCCGAACGGGCGGATCGAGTCACAACGCTCCGGTCAGCTGAGCTGGCAGAACCCTGCGCCTTGGCTCGGTCCTCAGCGGCTGCTGAAGGTGGATCTGACGACAGGCGAGTCAAAAGCCGCCCAACCATTCGCGAACCACGGCGGCGGAATCATCGCTCCACCCGTCCATGTGCCAGGTGCCGGCACCGTCGTGTGTTGGGACTCCATCAATGGAGGCCTCGCTGGGCTCGATGATCAGACGCTCGAGACCAAGTGGCAACGAGATGTTCGGGCAACGATGCAGCCCGTCGTCTTCGAGGAATCCGGCGAGGTCGTGATCAACGACTTCGTTGACCGCAAAGACACCCTGGTTGTTGTCGACGCGGCCTCGGGTGACCTCCTCGATCGGGTCGACGTCGGATCTCGGCTTGCCAACGGGATGTTCCTCAGCCCGGGCGACGACCATGACGTCTACTACTGCTCGACGCTCACCGTCGCTCGCGTCGCCTGGACCTGACGGTCGAGATTCGACTGTTGCACTCGGTCGTCGAATTCGGTCGTGGAATCCTCTGAACTACGGTCGCCTGCGACCACTCCGGAAGGGACCGTGATGAGTTTCGACACACCGCTCGAACACGATGGTGCCGTCATTCGTGGCCCGCTTCGCGCGCCGGCGCAGATGCTGGCCGACCAGGTGTACGACGACCATCTCAGCGTCCACGACGAGAGCAACGCAGCGGCGCTCGGGCTCACGGGCGCTCCGATCGAGGGGCCGACCCACTTTTCCCAGTTCGACCCGATCGCCCTCGAACTGTTCGGGGGCGAATGGTTCCGGACCGGTTGCATCAGCTCGCACTTTTCGACCATGGTCGTCGAAGGCGAGGACGTGATCGCCGAGGCCACTCGGACCAGCGAACAGTCGGCTGACATCACGGCAACGAAATCTGATGGGGCAACGGTGCTGACCGGAACGATCTCGGTCGCTCCCCACCCGGAGACCGCCTTGGAGCATCGTCTCGCGAATGCACGACCTGCTGGCGATCTCTTCATCGTCGACCAGCTCTTCGTCGGCATGACGAGCTCGGAAGGTCGGATCACGTCGATGGATCTGACCACCGACAACGGGCCGCTCTACCCGTTCTCACTTCAGCGGAAGTTGGCCGGGATCACCGAGCGGAGTCCTTGGTATGACTCGTCCGATTCACCATGGAGCCGACCGATCGTCCCCATGGAGATGCTGAGCGTGCTGGCCAACAAGGTCGGGGATCGCATGCCGGTTCGACAGCCGTCGTTGGGGTTGTTCCTTGATCTCGAAGTCCGACTCGTCGACGGTCCGGTCTTCCTCGACACCGAGTACCGAGTCGACCGCGAGGTCGTTGGTCTGTCGCAGAGCCGACGGGTGGAGTCGCATTGGGTCCGATCGACGCTCACCAACGTTGAGACCGGCGTGCACGCGGCAACGGTCTTGCTGCACTCCGGAGTCTTCAAGGAGTCGTACCCGGAGTATCCGGCCGATCGACTCTGACGGCAGCAACTGCGCGCCGGCTGGTCAGAGTCGAGCGACGTCGTCGAGGAACCAGTCGACGAGCTGTCTGCAGCCAGCGATGCTCTGCGCCTCGTTGGTCTTTGTTGCATCCAGGAGCCGATTCCGGTCCTGCCCGTACTCCTCGAGATACTCGTCTTCCACGCTGCTCAGCCAGGTCTCGACGTGGGCGACGTCGACCTCTGGATGGAACTGAGTACCGACGGACCGGCCGACTCGAATCAACTGCACGGCGTGTTCGGTTCGAGCAAGGACGGTCGCTCCTGGCGGGGGAGTGAACCGGTCGTGATGCCACGCCAGCCACGGGCCGGCCCCGATGGGGTTGGGCTCATCGCCGTCTTCGATGGTGATCCAGCCGAGTTCGGTAGCCGGGGCCAGTTCGACGTTGCCGCCGAGTGCTTCGGCAATGAGCTGGCCACCAAAGCACACGCCGAGCACAGGGGTGCCCGCTTCGTGGGCGCTCCTCACGAGTGTGATCTCGTCGTCGATCCACGATGAGATCTGGGACTTGTCGGTCAGCGAACGAATCGACCCCATCGGTACGAGGAGGTCATAGCCGTCGAGGGACGGCCAAGGAGCGGCGTCGTCCGGCCGGCCGGCGTCGTCGGTGATGACGTGGGTGTCGACCTCGAACCCTCGTTGGACGAGGCGTTCCTCGACGCGATTCGCCGGCCCGTCCGGTTCATGGACGAGGGCGAGTGCTCGCTTGGTCACTGATGTCCCCCTGAGCGGTGTCCTTTGACGCATGCGACGCTACATGCAATATTCGTTTGGGACCTAACGATCGGCGACTGCCATGGTCCAGATCAACGAGTAAGGACCTCCAGATGCCACACACCCAAGCCGCCCACGAGTTCGAAACCCGCTGTCGGGCTGCCAACATTCACACGATCGAGCTCGGTGCCCCAGACACGCAGGGCCACCTCCGCGGCAAGCGGGTTCCGATCGACCGCTTCTTCTCGACCACGGTGAAGAGCGGGGTCAACATCGCAGACGCCATGTTCGTCTTCGACATGCAGAACGATCTGGTCGAGAACGCCTACATCAACATGGAAGCCGGTTTCCTCGATTGCACGTTGATCCCCGATGTCTCGACCGGTCGCCTGCTGACGCATCGACCGGGGTATGCGTTCGTGTTCGCCGACACCTTCGATCCTCACGGTGCGCCTCACCTCAACGCACCTCGGGGCGTGTTGGCCGATCAGATCGCTCGCTGCCAGCAGCGAAACGTCGATCCGGTTGTCGCGACCGAGCTCGAGTTCTACCTGTGCACGCCCGGTTGGGAGCCTGTTCAGTCGCACATTCAGTACAGCTCACTGACTGATGCGCTCGAGGTGGAAGATGTGCTGCTTGAAATGCGAGAGGCGCTGCTTGGCGCCGGCATCGAGGTCGAATCATCGAACGCCGAGTACGGCCCCGGTCAGATCGAGATCAACGTGGGTCATGCCGATGCGATGACCGCCGCCGACAACACGGTGTTGTTCAAGAGCATCGTCAAGCAGGTTGCGACCCAACACGGGCTGCGGGCGACCTTCATGCCAAAGCCGTACATCGACCAATCGGGCTCAGGTATGCACGTCCACACAAGCCTGCGAGCTGATGACGGGAGCAATGCCTTCGCCAGTTCCGATGGCGCCCCGAACGAGGTCATGAGTCGGTGGGTCGCCGGGCTGATGGAGCACGCTCGAGCGCTCGGGCTCCTGTCCTCTCCGACAGCGAACGGTGTCAAGAGAATCCAGCCGTACAGCTTCGCTCCCACCCATGTGAACTGGGGCCTCGACAACCGCAGCGTCATGCTTCGTTGCATCTGTGAGCCGGGGTCGGTGGCCAACCGAGTCGAGTATCGGGGTGGAGCCGCCGATGCCAATGCCTATCTCATCATCGCCGGCGTCCTGGCTGCCGGCGCCGACGGCATCGAGCGCGACCTCCCGCTGTCCGCGATGAGTGAGGGTGACATGTACGACGATCCTGGCGATTGTCTTCCTGTGCCCGCGACGCTTCCCGACTGCGTGGCGGCCTTCGAGGGCAGCTTGCTGGCTGAACAGCTCGGGCCCCGGTTCTCCGAGGTGTACGTCTGTACGGCGAACCACGAGCAGGCTCTCGGAGCCGAACACGCTCCGAATGCCGACGATGTCAACGACTGGGAGCGTGCTCGGTACGCCGAGCACTGCTGAGGGGGACAGGTGAGCAGCACGACCACTCCCGACATCGCCGACCCCAATCTCTACCTCGATGGCATTCCCCACGAGCGGTTCGCCGAGATTCGGGCCACACCAGGCCTGGCCTGGCACCCCCACGGGTCCGACGGGTTTTGGGTTGTCAGCCGCCACGAGGACGCTCGGTTCGTCTCCCGCAATCCCGAGATCTTCTCCTCGGCAATCGGCCACACGAACTTGTGGGATCTCGAAGCTGACGCGCTCGGGGCTCGCCGATCCCTGATCGACACCGATGCCCCCGACCACACCCGGCTGCGCCGTCTGCTGGCTACCGCGTTCACGCCGCGCAACGTCAGACGGTGGGAGGCAACGGTCCGCGAGATCACGGCTGAGGTCTTGGACGCCTTCATCGAGGCTGGTGGAGGCGACTGGGTCGAGATGGTTGCCGCGCCGATTCCGATTCGCGTGATCCTCACCATGTTGGGTGTCCCGACCGAGGACGCCGACTACCTCGTCGAGCTCTCCAACTACCTGGTGGAAGGCACGGGCGAGACCCAGTCGATCCCACCAGACGCCTTCGGTAACACCACCGAGCTGCGGCTACTCCCGTTCAACAGCCCGGCCAGTCACGCGCTGTTCGAATACGGCGAAGCGCTGAGGCAGCAGCGGCGAGAAGACCCCAGAGAGGATCTTGTCACTCACCTGGTCCAGGCCGAGGCCGAGGGAGAGCGTCTCTCAGCCGGCGAGTACCGCAACATGTTCCACCTGCTGGTGTTCGCCGGCAACGAGACCACACGCACCGCGCTGAGCCATGGCGCCATGGCGTTCGCCGCTCACCCTGAACAGTGGAATCGGATCGTCGCCGATCCGTTGCTGCTCGACTCAGCAACAGAGGAAGTGCTGCGCTGGGCCACCCCTGTGCTGCACATGCGTCGTACGGCCGCGGTCGACACCGAGTGTGCCGGGACAGAGATCGCAGCCAACGACAAGGTCGTGATGTGGTACGCCTCGTCGTCGTTCGACGACGAGGCACATAC